>CAJBMJ010000223.1 GCA_903954045.1 uncultured beta proteobacterium
AAATCGACACTGACTGGGCTGACCTTCATGGCACCAAGCACTATCCCGGCATTGGCGGCGTTGTCGCTAATGGTGTCAAAAACTTTGCGCATTCCCTTGGTGTGCCGATCAAACTGCTCTATACGCGAGTCAATGATCTCGATGGCAGGGGTAACGTATTCAGTAGCTGCGAGCACGTCAGAGATTTGAACATTGGGGCCTACCAATGGAGCATTCAGCACGAAAGCCAACTCCACCTCGACGCGTGGTGCGATAAACCGATCGGTGGGAATGTCCAGCACATCGCCGGGTGTGCAGTCGTAACGCATGTAGTCCAGCAGAGTCCCGTAATCAGGTTCTGTAATCTGACTGCTGATTTGCATGGCGCGGCTGGTCAGACCAATCTTGTGGCCAATGATGTTTGCTCCGCACTCAACCTGCAGTTGTACCCAGGCGCGGTTTATCCGATATCCATCTTCGATGGTCATGCCCGGAAAGCGCTTGCTGAAGTGCTCAAGTTGAACCCGGGATTGCTGGGATTGTTGTAGCTCCGCCGCCAGCAGTTGAATCTGTTCGTCTCTTAGCACGTGTCAACCTTTCTTGAACAGGGGGTGAATGGAACTGTTCTTGGCATCAAAGACCTCAGGGCCTTCGTCGATTTGCAGGGTGATACCTATCAACCTCTCATCCAAGACCGACGACAAATGGGTCTTGGCAGTAGCTTCCAAAGCCCTGCCAATGCGCTCATGAACTGCCGCACTTCGCCCCCGTCCCATGCGCAGATTAAGGTACACAAACGCATAGTCACCTCCACGTCCAGCGGCCTCGCCTGCTGCGCCGCCATCCGCAATGGCGTAGTGGGCAGCAGGATAGGCCAGCACACGTACGCCTCCTGGCGGGAATACCGCTGCATTGGCTTCGTCGCGCTGGTCCAACATGGTGTTGGCAAGCCCACGGCAAAGCGCACTCATATCGACTCCCCCCTGTTCGGGTTGTCGATCCAGGTTGGGCGTATAGAGAATAACGAGATGCGGCATGGTTAATGGCGTTCAGAGTCGTGTGCTAATGGCGGTGTATCCTTGAGCGGAGGATGCCTGCGCCAAAGGAATGTGGGAGCCGTTGACCGGGGTTACCGGAAAGACTGCATTGAGCTGACCGGTTCCCGATGCGCCGAAGTAAGGCGTAATGATTTCGGCCTTGCCATCGTATTCGCTCCAGCCCAAGGCACCCAGCATCATGGCGGTGTCGTGCATAAAGCCTTCACCATGACCTTTTGCAGCGTACTCCGGCAGCATTTCGCAGAAGTCTTTCCACTCGCCGGCTTTCCACATCTCGATGACCCGACGGTCCAGTTGCTCAAGGAATGGGCTCCATATTTTGAAAGCGTATTCGGGAGCCAGCCCGTTTTGTGCGAACCGGTGGCTAAGCGACCCGCTGGCAAGAAATGCGACCGTGCCGTCATAGTGCTCTTCGACGGCCTTGCGCATAGCCCATCCTAGTCTGGCGCTATCATTAATATAGTGAACCGTGCAAAGGGCAGAGACCGAAATGGCTTTGAAGTGCTGGTCTGCATTCATGTAGCGCATAGGAACCAGAGTCCCGTATTCGGGGTCCAGTGTGGTGCTGTGGTGCGCAAGCGTTTCAACACCGTATTCAGTACAAGTCTTTGCCAACAACTGCCCAAGTTCCGGGTTTCCCGGGCATTCGAAGGGCATGTTGGCAATGAAATGGGGCAATTCATTGCTGGTGTAATTGCCCTTGAAGTGTGCAGCACAGTTGAGGTGGTAATTGGCGTTGACCAGCCAATGCGTATCAAAAACGACTATGGAGTCCACCCCCAGTTCACGACAGCGACGACTGATTTCTTTGTGACCATCAATCGCATCCTGTCGGGTTCCTTTGCGCGGGCCTTCGAGTTCGCTGAGGTACATGGATGGGACGTGAGTGACCTTTCCGACGAGTGCGAGTTTTCCCATAGTGTTTCTCCTGAATAGATGTTGTTTGCGTCAAATGCCCCAGTGGGGAATATGGTGTGAGCCCATGGATACGGCAATGTTTTTGGGCTCCAGAAAAACCTCGTAACTCCAGGTGCCACCTTCACGGCCTGTTCCGCTAGCCTTGGTTCCGCCGAATGGTTGGCGTAAATCTCTTACGTTCTGGCTGTTCACGAAGCACATTCCGGCTTCCACTGCCGCCGCCACACGGTGGGCTTTACCGATGTTCTCGGTCCATACATAGCTGGACAGGCCGTATTGAATATCGTTGGCCAGACGAATGGCATCAGCTTCGTCATTGAAAGGAATCAGGCAGGCCACAGGACCAAATATTTCTTCTTGTGCGATACGCATGCCGTTGTCAACGTCGGCAAAAACGGTAGGCCTGACGAAATTGCCTTTTTGCAAGTGGTTTGGCAGGTCCGGTGCTTCCAGACCACCGCTGAGCAGGGTGGCGCCTTCCTTGGGCCCCATTTCTATGTAGCTGCGCACTTTGGCCAGATGTCCCTGGCTGATCATGGGGCCGACGATGGTCTTTTCATCCATCGGGTCTCCTACCGTGATGCGCCGGGCACGCTCTGCAAACTTGGCGGCAAAGTCGGCGTAAATGCTCTTTTCCACCAGAATGCGGCTACCAGCGGTGCAACGCTCACCGTTATTGCTAAAAATCATGAAAACAGCGGCATCCAGTGCGCGATCCAGATCAGCATCTGCAAAGATGACAAACGGGCTCTTACCTCCCAACTCCATGCTGAATTTTTTCAGCCCTGCTGCCTGCACGATCCTGTTGCCGGTAGCCGTAGATCCGGTAAAGGAGATGGCGCGCACATTCGGGTGCGAGCA
>CAJBMJ010000224.1 GCA_903954045.1 uncultured beta proteobacterium
GATCTGGCGGGCATAGACGTGGTAGTGGGGGCCAAGGGCAGCCCCATGCAATTGATTTTGAGCGGCGTGCTGCATATCGACATACCGCCGGGCAATGTGCCGCTCAAGGCCGTGCAGGAGCTGAAGAAGCATCCTATGGTCGCTTCCATCATCCCCATCAGTCTGGGTGACAGTTACCAGGGTTTTCGGATCGTGGGCACCTCGCATGCCTATCTGGCGCATTACGAGGCATCTTTAGATCAGGGACTGTTGTGGGATGCGCCCATGCAGGTGGTGGTGGGGGCAAATGTGGCGCGCAAACTGGGCTTGAGCTTGGGTAGCACGTTTGCGGGCTCGCACGGCCTGGGCGGTGGTGGCCACATGCACGGAGACAGCATTTACAGCGTGGTTGGCATTCTGAAGCCAGGTGGCAGTGTGCTGGACCGCCTGGTTTTGACCGATAGCGCATCGGTCTGGAAGGTCCACGAAGACTACACCGCGGCGGACGACGATGATCGCAAGATCCTGGAGGAAGAGCGCGAAGTCACCATGGCGCTGGTGCAATACAAAACTCCCATGGCAGCCATGAGCTTTCCGCGCTTTGTGAACACCAGTACCGAAATGCAGGCCGCTTCCCCCGCACTGGAGGTGACCCGCCTGCTCAGCATGCTGGGCCTGGGCACCGATGTATTGCGCGCCTTTGCGGGTGTGTTGCTGCTTACAGCTGCGCTGAGCGTATTCATTGCCTTGTGGAGTGCCGTGCGGGAGCGCCGCGCGGATCTGGCGCTGTTGCGCATGCTGGGAGCTTCTCCGGCTAAGGTTGCCGGGCTGTTGATGACAGAAGCGCTCTGGCTGGGGCTGCTGGCGTCGGCGCTCGGCTTGGCACTGGGGCAAGGATTTGCCGCTGCCCTGGCTTGGTTTTTGAGGCTGGACAACTCGCTGCTGATTGGCGGCATGGTGTGGCCTGAAGCTCTGTGGCTGGTCCCCGCGTTGTCGCTCTTCGTGTCCATGGGGGCTGCGCTGTTGCCTGCGCTGGGTGCCTACCGTGTTAGTGTTCTGGAACTCCTTCAATCCCGGTAACTTCATCTCCATAGGCCTCATTTTTATGAATAAACAGCTTCTAGTCCTTGTATTTTCTGCGTTGATTGCTTCTGTTTCCATAGCAGCTGACAAGCATGGCGACAAGGAAAAGCAGGACGACATTGCCCGCCATCGCGCTATCGCCAGTGCCCACGAGGGCGCAGCCAAGTGCCTGGAGTCCGGCAAAAAAGAAGACGTGTGCAACAAAGAATTGCAAGCAGCTTGCAAAGGCTTGGCCATCGGCAAATTTTGCGGAATGAAGCACGAGCACTAAGATACCCGCTCTTCGGAGAACCCAGTCATGACTTCTTTTTCTTTTCGACCCGTCGCTGCTCTGGTCACAACAGCGCTGCTGGTAGCGTCGCTGGCGGCGCATGGGCAAACCGGGTCGGGCAGCTCAGGCAGTTTTCCGGCAGGTAGCGGAGCAGGGGTGCACAGCCCCAACAGCCCTATAGCGCCATTGCAGGAGCGCGCCGATGCCTTGTCCTGGTCGTTGCTGACTTCGGTGAAAACCAAAACCGTCAAGAACCGCATACTGCCGGTCTTCCCCAGCGATGTGCAGTCACTCAACGCCAAAAGCCAGCGGGTGCAGGGATTCATGATGCCACTGGAGCCGGGCGAAAAGCAGAAGCACTTTTTGCTTAGTTCCGTGCCCCTGTCCTGCTCTTTCTGTCTGCCCGGTGGGCCTGAGAGCATGGTCGAAGTGAAAACCAAAACGGCCGTCAAATACACGCTGGAGCCGGTCGTGGTAGAGGGCCAGTTTGCCGTGCTGGCCGATGACCCTTATGGCCTGTATTACCGCATTACCGACGCAGTGGCTGTGAAGTAAAGCAGGATGCCACTCGACCACCCGGTCGTTTCCTCGCTGGTTTCGCTGATTGGCGGCGTCTGAGAAGTTTCAGGGAGCCAAGCGCTCTCGCAACCAGCCCCCGTCAGCCTGCTGGGTGTAGCGCAATCGGTCATGCAGGCGGCTTTTGCGGCCTTGCCAGAATTCCCAGCGTTCGGGCTTAAGCCGGTAGCCGCCCCAGTGGGGAGGACGGGGCGGTTGCAGCAGAAACTGTGCGGCGTATTTGGCTGCCTGGGTCACCAGCACGGTACGACCCGAAATGACCTGGCTTTGCGGTGAAGCCCAGGCCCCCACGCGGGAGTCCAGCGGGCGGCTATGGAAGTATTCGTCGCTCTCGGCGTCACTAACCTTCTGCACTGTTCCCTCAATACGCACCACCCGCTCCAGCTCCACCCAGTGAAACTGCAGTGCGGCAAAGGGGTTGCCAGCCAGTTCCTGGCCCTTGCGACTCTGGTAGTTGGTGTACCAGACAATGCCTTGCGCGTCATATCCCTTGATCAGCACCACTCGGGTAGAAGGGCGCAGATCACTGCCCACGGTGGCCACGGTCATGGCGTTGGGTTCGGGCACATCGCTGTGAATGGCTTCCTTGAGCCATTGGTCAAACTGGGCCAGCGGATCGGCCTGGGAGGCGGCCTCGTCCAGTTCGGCACGTTCATAGCTTTTGCGAATGTCTGCGATAGAGGTCATGGTTTGAGTATAGGCAGGTGGCCAGCGCGCCGTGATTTGGTAACCAGGTCGTAACTGCGGACCTGCGCGTTGGCGGGAATCAAGTTACCATCAAACATGTAATTTTGTTACAAGAAGTCATGTCCATGCCAACCCAAACTCCAAGCCCTGTGCATCCGGTGATCTCCGACGTCACACGACGCATCGCAGAGCGCAGTGCATCCACCCGGACTGCGTATCTAGCGCAAGTTGATGCGGCGGCTGGCCGCAAGCCCGGTGCTGAGCGCATGGGCTGCGCCAATGTGGCGCACGCTTTTGCCGCCATGCCCGATTCCGACAAAGCGCGCGTCACCGGACTGGACAAACTGAAGATCGTGGCCGAGAAGGGCCCCAATATTGGTATCGTCACTGCCTACAACGACATGCTCTCGGCCCATGCGCCGCTGCAGCATTACCCCGATCTCATCAAAACAGAAGCGCGCAAGCACGGTGCCACAGCCCAGGTGGCGGGCGGTGTTCCTGCTATGTGTGACGGCGTAACCCAGGGCACAGCGGGCATGGAGCTGAGCCTGTTCAGCCGCGACACCATTGCCATGGCCACTGCGATTGCGCTCAGCCATGATGTATTTGACTGCGCGCTGATGCTGGGTGTGTGCGACAAGATCGTGCCTGGGCTCTTGATAGGTGCCTTGCACTTTGGCCATCTGCCCACCGTGTTTGTGCCCGCAGGGCCCATGACATCCGGCTTGTCGAACAACGAAAAATCCAAGGTA
>CAJBMJ010000225.1 GCA_903954045.1 uncultured beta proteobacterium
ATCGTTGTCATTCGCCGCCAGCGAAGCCGCTTGCGCTGCCGCGCGCCGGTTTGTAATGAAGAGGGCGTAGCCCGTTGGACCCGCGGTGCAAAGGTGGACCACATGGTCGTGCAGAACCGGGTCTTCGGTGTCGGGTAGTTCGATCTGCAGCGGGGGCTGGAGCTTGCCATTGGAAATTTCCACCATGTGCTGGCACAGCTGGATTTTCGCGGCCATGGCGTATTTGACCCAAGGTACCGCAGAACGATTGAAGTCGGTGACCTGCCCGTCGGGACTGAGGTGAATCACACCTTCGGCGAGTTCCTCTTGCAAATTCATGTCCAAACCAAGGTTCATACGCTCACCGGTGTTGTTGCTCCGCATTTTGTTTCGCTGAGCTTTTGGGCAATCGCCATAAGTCGCGTAAAGGGAACCGGTTTACTCAACACCTCGACGCCAGAGGGTATGCCGCCGAGACGGCCGATTCGTTCCTCATCCATACCCGTGACGACAACAGCCGTGGCTCCGGCTTGCCACACGGTTTCATGCAGAACCTTCAGCCCATTGATTCCCGGAATATTGAGGTCCAGCACCAGAAGGTCAGGCTGCATCCGCCGCATCTCAAACATGGCGTCAATGCCATTGTTCACATAGGTAACGTCCAAGGGCAACGGCCACGCGGGTAAAACCGCCTGATACAGGCGCAAGATGGCAGCGTCGTCTTCAACGACCAGTACTCGGAGTGGGCGCGCGGTGTGTGAACAGGGAGTGACGGGAGATTGACTGTCTTGATGCGCTGCGCAATTGATCATATTTTGCATTTACGATGATATTTTGTTAAAAATAGTCATATTTAGTAGAAATTGTAAATTATTTGTGATTTATTTCAAAAATAAGAAGTGGTTGCACACTCGCTTCAATGCAGGGATTGCGCAGAATCGCTGCATCGCAAAACCACGTCAACTGGACACGGGGGGTCTGGCGTTGTAGGCGTATGGAGTTGTTCCATGGTCCCGACACAATGGAGTTTTATATGAAGTTCAAGACACTGGTTCCGGCGCTCGGACTCGCCATTGCTAGCCTGGCAATGGCTCAAACGGCAACACCCAATCTGGACAAGCGGGAGGCCAACCAGCAACAGCGCATAGACCAGGGCGTCGCATCAGGCCAGCTCAACGCCAGGGAAACCAACCGCCTGCAAAAGCGTGAGGCCAAGCTTGTGGCCAATGAAACTGCTGCCAAAGCAGACGGTACGGTAACGCCCGCCGAACGGCGCAAATTACAGCGCGAAGCCAACCGTAACAGCAAGGCCATTCACGCCCAAAAGCACGACGGCCAGCGCACCAAGTAAAGGCTACTCGCCCAGCTGCTGTAACAAATACAGCCGCTGGTAAATGCCTTGGTCCAGGGCCATCAGCACTTCGTGGTTGCCTTGCTCATGGATGCGCCCGTGGTTGAGCACCACAATGCAATCGGCCGCCCGGATGGTGGACAGGCGGTGTGCAATGGCCACCACGGTCACACGCCCGCGCAGTTCTGACAGGGCGACTTGCACGATCTGCTCGGTCTCGGAATCAATGTGGGCCGTCGCCTCATCCAGAAACAAAATGCGCGGCTGTCCTGCCAAAGCGCGGGCAATCGCGATCAACTGTTTTTGCCCGACTGACAAGCGCGCACCGCCTTCGCCCAACAAGGTGTCGTAACCCTGCTCCAGTTGAATGATGAAGTCGTGGCAATGGGCAGAGCGAGCAGCGGTTTCGATCTGGGCTTGAGTTAACTCCCGCCCCATGGCAATGTTGTCGCGTACGCTGCTGGCCAGCAGGAATGGGTCTTGCGGCACCAGACCCACATCAGAGCGAAAGTGCGCGTCGCTAAAACGCGACAGCTCCACCCCATCCAGCGTAATGCGGCCCGACTGTGCCCGGTAGAAGCGCAGCA
>CAJBMJ010000226.1 GCA_903954045.1 uncultured beta proteobacterium
GCATTTTTGGCAGCCGTGCTGTTGTGGACCGTGGCCCTGAGCCCGGCACTGCGCACCTTGCGCCAGGCCGAAGCCAGCCAGCAAACGCTGCAGACCAGTTTGCAAAATATGCTGCAGATGCAGGCCCAGGCCAAGGGTCTGCAGGCCCAGCCTGCCCTGGACCACAACGCCACCCTGCAAACCTTGCAAACCACACTCAGCAGTACCCTGGGGCCGACTGCACGCCTGCAGGTGGTGGGCGATCAGGCAGTGGTCACGGTGACAAACGCTTCGGCCCAGGCACTGGCTCAGTGGCTATCGCAGGCCCGCATCAATGCGCGCAGCGCCCCGACGCAAGCCAAGCTCAACCGCACTGACAAAGCCACTGAGGACAGTGCCCGTTGGAGCGGCACCTTACACATGGCATTACCTGCCAAGCCCTGACACCATGGCCCGTACACGCGCACTCTTGCCCAACAGCCTTTTCAGACACTCCCGCGCGGGTTCACCGCTGCGCCAGCCAGCCGCCGTGCGCGCACCTGGCGTGTGTTGGGCACTGGGCGGATTGCTGCTGGGTACGCTTTGGAGCCTGCTGCTGTGGGCTCCGGCCTGGTGGCTCGCGGCAGCCCTTGGCCATGCCAGTAGCGGGCAGGTGCAGTTGCTCAATGCGCAGGGTACGGTCTGGAGCGGCTCGGGCCAGCTGGTATTGACCGCAGGAACCGGCGCGTCAGAGCGCAGTGCTCTACCGGGCAGAGTCCAGTGGACCGTGCGTCCGCAGTGGCACGGGCTGCAAATTGCGGTGGGGGCAGACTGCTGTTTGCCTGCGCCCTGGTTGTGGACCGCGCAGCCCGGATGGAATGGGGCAAGCCCTACCCTGCAGTTGACGGTGTCGGACAGCCCTTCGCGTTGGCCTGCGGCGGTGCTTCAAGGCTTGGGCACACCCTGGAATACCTTGCAACTGGACGGAACCCTGGGTTTGAAAAGCCAGCAACTCGCCGTGCAATGGACCGATGGCCGCTGGCAGCTTAGTGGCGCGGCGCAGGTCGACGCACTGTCCATGGCCTCCAGTATTTCGCCATTGAAGCCGATAGGGAGTTATCGACTGGTTTTACTGGGTGGCGAATCGGCCACACTGCAGCTCTCCACACTGGAAGGTGCCTTGCAGTTGCAAGGGCAAGGACAATGGCTCAAAGGCCGCCTGCATTTTGGCGGTGAAGCCACGGCAGCAGCAGGGCGCGAGGCGGCACTGGCCAATCTGTTGAATATCATGGGGCGGCGCGACGGCGCGCGCTCCATCATTACGCTGGGTTAAGCATATGTATTTTTTGAAAAATCCGGTGAGAAACGCTTTATTTTTGATAGCAGCTTGTGCTCTATTGACGGGCGCTAGCGGCATTTTTGGCTCAAAAGCATGGGCACAAAGCGGCAAATCCACGTCCACTGCGGCCCTCAGTCGCGAACCCGTGACGCTGAACTTTGTCAATGCCGAAATCGAGGCTGTGGCCAGCACCCTGGCAGCCATGCAAGGCAAACAGGTGGTGGTGGATCCGCGCGTCAAGGGAACCATCAACCTGGTTACCGATAAGCCAGTCACCCCGACTGCGGCCATGACCCAGTTTTTGTCCACCTTGCGGGTGATGGGCTTCACCATGGTGGAAGTGGGCGGCTTGTTCAAAGTGGTTCCCGAGGCCGATGCAAAACTGCAGGGCGGCACCGTTTCAGCAGGCTCGGCCCCCAGCGGCGGCAGCCAGATCGTCACCCAGATTTTCAAACTCAATTACGAAACTGCGGCCAACCTGCTGCCAGTGCTGCGCCCGCTCATCAGCCCGAACAACACCATCAACGTCAATCCTGGCAACAACAGCCTTGTGATCACTGACTACGCCGACAACCTGCACCGCATGGGCCGCATCATTGCCGCGCTGGACATTGCCAACGCCACCGATGTGCTGGTCATCCCCATTGTGAACATGGCGGTGACTGATATGGCGCCTCTCCTGATGCGCCTGCTCGAAACCAGCGCCAGCGGAGCGCCCGCCGGCTCTGAAGGCAACTACCGCACCCTGGTGCTGGCCGAGCCGCGCAGCAACTCGCTGATCATCCGCGCAGCCAATGCCGCTCGCCTGGAACTGGCGCGTTCGCTGGCCGCCAATCTGGACAAACCCTCACTCATGGGCTCCAACGGAGCGGCGGGCAATATTTACGTGGTCTACCTGAAAAACGCGGATGCCACCAAGCTGGCTGGTGTGTTGCGCGCAGCCATGGGCAGTGGCGGAAC
>CAJBMJ010000227.1 GCA_903954045.1 uncultured beta proteobacterium
ATGGGCGCAACGCTGTTCCCCATGGAAAAACGGGGCTATCTGCGGGCCGTATTTCTGTCGTCGGTCGGGCTTGTGCTGCTGGTTCAAGTGGCGCTGTGGGTACTGACGCATACCGCGCCCTCGCTGTGGGCGCTGGCTTTGGTTTTGTTCGTGTTTTTTTGTGGCTTCAATGTGCTGGAGGCCAGCCAGCCCAGTCTGGCATCGAAGGCTGCTCCGGTGGCCACGCGCGGTACGGCTTTGGGTATTTACAACTCTCTGCAGTCTCTGGGTTTCTTTGTCGGTGGAGCCGTGGGCGGAGCCCTGGTTAAACGAGCCGGACCAGATGCCCTGTTTATGGTGTGTGGAGCCGCGATGTTGCTTTGGTTGGCGGTTGCCTGGCCTATGCGCCAGCCTGGCATGCTTTCCAATGCGGGAGTACAGGCCGGGGTCGCAAAGGCTGGATAATCAAGCGATCATTTGGAGAAAACCATGGCATCCGTGAATAAAGTCATTCTGATCGGCAACTGCGGCCGAGATCCTGAAATCCGCTATTTGCCCTCCGGCCAGGCGGTTGCCAACGTCAGTGTGGCAACCAGCACCCGGCGCAAGGACAAAAATACCGGCGAAAGCATTGAAGATACGCAATGGCATCGTGTCACTTTTTACGATCGCCTGGCGGAGATCGCAGGCGAATATGTCAAAAAAGGCCGCCCCATTTATGTGGAAGGCCGCCTGAAGTACGGCAAGTACACCGACCAGTCGGGTGTCGAGAAGAACACGGTGGACATTGTGGCAACCGAGTTGCAGTTGTTGGGTGGCCGCGAGGGTATGGGTGGCCCCAGCGACGCAGACGAAGGCGGTGCACCGGCTCCTCGCCGCATGCCAGCGGCCGCACCTCGCGCCGCGGCTCCGGCTCCCCGGCAGGCTCCGGCACCGCGTCCAGCCAGCGGCTTTGACGATATGGATGACGACATTCCGTTCTAGAGCGAGAACCCGTATTTCAGCAATCACAGGGCCGTAGCGGTAGCAGCGGCCCTGTTTTTTTTGGTGGATAGTCCTCTAGTTTGTAGGGTCAATAACCCGGAAATTGAGATACTGCTTGCATACCCCTTGCAGTATCAATATACTACGAGGGGTATATGGAGTTGCCATGCGTATGAATCTTGTTTCCGTTTTTTCTGATGCCACTGGGAGCCAGAAGTCCCGGCTGCCCGCGATCGCTGCTGCAATGGCGTTTGGCGTACTCGCAACCGCATCTATGGCCCAGAACGCCCCGGTCCCCACCGTGGCAGTGCTTGCCAAGTCGGTTGGTGCGACCTATGAACTTGATGGCGTGATTGAGGCGGTCAAACAAAGCACTGTGTCGGCCCAGGCGTCCGGACGCATCGTGACCCTGACCGTCAAGGCCGGTGACAAGGTACGTGCCGGCCAGACCCTGGCCACTATCGACGACCGTGAGGCCAGTGTGGGCGTGCAACGCAGCCAGGCGCAGATCAACCAGGCCGATGCCGAGTTGCGCAATGCGCGGGCCCAGTTGGAGCGCACCAAAGAGTTGCAGTCCAAGGGATTTGTGAGCAAGGCAGCCTTGGATGGAGCAGATCTGCAATACAAAAGCGCTGTAGCCATGGCCGAACAGGCTGCCGCGGGCGCAAAGCAGACAGCGCTTGCGCAGGGATTCACGCGCGTTACCGCGCCTATGGATGGCTGGGTGCTCCAGACCCATGCGCAGGCCGGTGACCTTGCCGTTCCGGGCAAGCCTTTGGCAACGGTATATGCGCCGCAGCCGCTGCGTGCAGTGGTACAGGTTCCTGCCTCCCGCAATCTTTCCGCCCGCAGCGCCAGCCAAACCACCGTGCAGGTGGACGACGGCAGTGGCAGCACTTTGGCCATTGCACCGGTCAGCCGTTCGGCCATTCCTTCGGCAGATCCGGTGGCGCAAACGACCGAATGGCGTTTGGAGCTTCCCGCCAAAGAAGCGGCGAGCCTGGTGCCTGGCCAACAAGTGCGGGTGCAATTTGCCCAGGGGCAGTCCAGTACGGTATCGAGAATCGTCGTTCCCCGCGCTGCAGTGGTCCGTCGCGGAGAGTTGACTGCTGTGTACGTGGTGTCGGGCACAGGATTTGCCTTGCGCGCAGTGCGTTTGGGCGCGGTGCAGGCGGGTGAATCGGTGGAAGTGCTGGCGGGCTTGGTACCAGGCGATCAGGTTGCGACAGATCCCGTGCGGGCTTCGGCTGTCAAAGCGCAAGCTGCCAAAGCGGCCCAGTAGGACCATCATGTCTGATTCATCCAAAATGGGAATTTCAGGTCGCATTGCGGCAGCTTTTCAGTCCAACGCACTGACTCCTTTGCTGGCCCTGGTAGCTTTGCTGCTGGGCGTGTTTGCCGTCATGGTGACACCACGCGAGGAAGAGCCGCAAATCAATGTGACCATGGCCAACGTGATGATTCCCTTTCCGGGAGCCAGCAGCACGGACGTTCAAAACATGGTGGCTCGCCCAGCCGAGCAGGTGCTGGGGCAAATCCATGGCATCGAGCACACCTACTCGGTATCGCGACCGGGCATGGCCATATTGACAGTGCAGTTCAAAGTGGGTGTCCTGCACTCCGACGCACTGGTCAGATTGTTTGATGTGCTTAACGCCAACCAGGACTGGTTGCCACGTGGCCTGGGCACACTGACTCCCATCGTCAAACCCAAGGGCATTGATGATGTACCTGTGGCTGCACTCACGCTGTGGAGCAAGGACGCAAGTTCCGCTGTGGATTTGCAAACGGTTGCACACTCTCTGGAAACAGAGCTCAAGGCCGTTTCGGGTGTGCGTGAAGTCAAGACCCTCGGTGGTCCCGGACGCTCCATCCAGATTCAGGTCGAACCTGCGCGCATGCGAGCGCGCGGCATTGATTTGCTGACATTGCAAAAGACCATCGCTGCTGCCAACTACGGAACGCCAGCAGGAGCCGTATTGCAGGCCACCGGCAAGGGCGACGCCCAGATGTTGAGCGTCGACGCGGGCGAATTTTTGCGCAATGCCGATGATGTGGCCGACATGGTGGTGGGGGTAAGCAACGGCAAGCCAGTGTTCCTGCGCGATGTCGCCGTGATCAGCAATGGCGCCCAACAACCCCAAAACTATGTTTGGCACACGCAGGGTGCGGCCAAGGTGAGTGGCGGCAAGGATGCAGCGAGCGCCGCCGTGGAAGCTGGGCAGGCCTATCCGGCAGTCACGATTCAGGTGACCAAAAAACCTGGCGAGAATGCAGTGGATGTTTCCTCCGCAGTGCTTGCACGCATGGATGCGTTGCGCAACACGGTGATCCCCGCCAACGTCGAAGCCACAGTGGCGCGTGACTATGGCCAGACCGCCGCAGAAAAGGCCAACAAGCTCATTCAGAAGCTGGCCTTCGCGACCGGATCGGTGATTCTGCTGGTGGGCCTGGCACTGGGCAAACGCGAAGCATTGATTGTGGGTGCAGCGGTTATTCTCACGCTCACGGCCACTTTGTTTGCCTCCTGGGCCTGGGGCTTCACGCTCAATCGCGTGTCTCTTTTTGCACTGATTTTTTCCATCGGTATTTTGGTCGACGACGCGATTGTGGTGGTCGAAAACATCCACCGACACCAGCAACTGACACCTGATGCGTCGCTCAAAAGCATCATTCCGCGTGCAGTGGACGAAGTGGGCGGCCCCACCATTCTGGCTACGCTCACCGTGATTGCCGCGCTTTTGCCCATGGCCTTTGTGTCGGGGTTGATGGGTCCGTACATGAGCCCCATTCCGATCAATTCCAGCCTGGGCATGGCTTTGTCGCTGGCCATCGCCTTCACGGTAACGCCCTGGCTTGCGCTCAAGTTCATGCGGGAACATGGCAGCCACACAGAGCATGACCATGCGGCGGCTTCGACCTCCAAGGTGCAGAAAATTTTTGCCGCCATCCTCACCCCGTTCCTCAACAGCGCGCGCAAGCGGTGGCTGCTGTTGGGTGGAATTCTGGTTGCCTTGATGCTCTCGGTTGGGCTGACACTGGTGCAGTGGGTGGTGCTGAAGATGCTGCCGTTTGACAACAAGAGCGAGTTCCAGGTGGTGGTCGATATGCCAGCCGGAACACCTCTCGAAAACACCGCCGCCACCTTGCAGGAACTGGGCGTCTTTCTTGCCAAGCAGCCAGAAGTGCTGAACCTGCAGTCCTACGCGGGTACGGCGTCTCCCATTACCTTTAACGGACTGGTCCGCCAGTACTACCTGCGAGCGGAAGCCGAGCAGGGCGATCTGCAGGTCAACCTGGTAGACAAGCACCACCGCAGTGAACAAAGCCACGCCATTGCCCAACGCCTGCGCCCCGAGCTGGAAAAAATCGGCGCCAAACACAGCGCACGAATCAAGGTGGTAGAAGTACCTCCGGGTCCTCCGGTGATGTCGCCGCTGGTAGCAGAGGTTTATGGACCGGATGAAGCAGGTCGCCAAAAACTGGCGTCAGAGATTGCGCAGTCATTTTCCAAAACTGCGGACATAGTGGGTGTGGATACCAGCCTGCGTGAGGATGCGCCACGGGCTTTCCTGCGGGTGCGCCGTCAGCGTGCCGAGTCCCTCGGAATACCAGTGGCAGCCGTGGCGCAGACGGTGTCTTCGGCATTGTCTGGCTCCGATGCCGCTTACCTGCACGACGGTCAAAGCAAATATCCGGTGCCCGTGCGTATTCAGCTGCCGCTGGAGAGCCAGGTAGGGCTTGAGTCACTGCTTGCGTTGCCCATGCGGGCCGCCAATGGACAACTGGTGCCCCTGTCAGAGTTAGTGCAAGTGGAGCGCGGCATTATCGACAAGCCGCTCTACACCAAGGACCTGATTGGCGTGAGTTATGTGTTTGGGGATATGGCCGGCAAACTTGATTCGCCGCTCTACGGTTTGTTTGCGATTCGCAACACCATGGCCGACGCTGCCAAGGCCAAAACAGATGCTGCTGTAGAAGAGTACTGGATCCGTCAGCCCGTCGACACGTACCGCCAGTTTGCGGTGAAGTGGGATGGAGAGTCGCAAATCACCTACGACACCTTCCGCGATATGGGTGCTGCCTATGGTGTGGGCCTGATCCTGATTTACCTGCTGGTGGTGGCACAGTTCAAAAGTTATCTCACACCCCTGGTAATCATGGCCCCCATTCCACTCACCATCATTGGTGTGATGCCGGGCCATGCGATGCTGGGTGCACAGTTCACGGCTACCAGCATGATTGGCATGATCGCGCTGGCAGGCATTATTGTGCGCAACTCGATCTTGCTGGTGGACTTTATTGAACTGCAGGTTTCACAGGGCATGGTCTTCAAGGACGCGGTGTTGCAGTCTGCCGTGGTGCGCGCCCAGCCTATTGCTTTGACCGGTCTGGCCGCAATGATCGGCGCCTTCTTCATTCTGGACGACCCCATCTTCAATGGTCTGGCGGTCTCACTTATTTTCGGCATCCTGGTATCTACCATGCTCACCCTGGTGGTGATTCCTGTGCTGTATTTCGCGCTGTACCGCAAGCGTATGGAATCACGCGCAGACGTGAACGCACTTTCCTATTAATTTTTTACAAAGCAAGGAGCTTTTATGACTGTAGAGCGCTATATCCGTTTGATGGCCGGTTTTTTTGTCATGCTGTCGTTGGCACTGGGCGTTGAAGGCAGCCCCATTTTTTACAGCAAGTGGGCTTTGGCATTCACTGCCTTTGTCGGGCTGAATCTGTTTCAGTCGGGAATCACCAACTTCTGTCTCCCTGGAATCCTGTTGCGCAAGCTCGGCGTTCCTGAAGGCGGTGCTTCCTGCAGTCGCTAAATGCCTACAAAAGGAAATAGGTGAAAATGCCTCCATCGAAATTTCCAAGCGATGAGAGATGCGCCATGACTGTGCTGTCAAATACCCAAGCCCGCACCGATGTACTCAATAGACTGCGTCGTGCCGAAGGACAAATCCGGGGAATTCACCGAATGGTGGAAGAAGGCGAAGACTGTCTCAAGATCGGGCAGCAGTTTTCTGCGGTGCGAAAGGCGCTTGACAGCACCTATCTACGCATGACCGTCTGCTTTATGGAGCAGGAGTTGCAGGCGCGCATGCAACCCGATGAGGCCCAGAAAGCCGATCTGGACATGATGCTCAAGGACATGGAAACGCTACTGGCCCGCATGGGCTAAGGCGATCACTCCACCACCCAGGCAGATTTCGCCGTCGTAAACAACGGCTGACTGTCCGGGAGTGACGGCCCATTGGGCTTCATTGAAGGCCAGCGAAAAATCTGAACCCACAGCCTGCGTCAAAGTGCATGGGGCGTCTGCCTGCCGGTAACGAGTCTTGGCAGCCAAAGTGCCAACGGCGGGCACAGCGCCAGCGACCCAACTGGCATCCTGCGCTTCCAGACCGAAGGACTGCAACCAGGGGTGGTCGTGCCCCTGCACTACCCACAGAATGTTGCGGGCCATGTCCTTTCGGGCGACAAACCAGGGCGTGTGCTCACCGCCGCCCTTTTGCGCTCCCTTGGCCTTGAGTCCGCCAATACCAAGCCCCTGTCTTTGGCCTAGGGTGTAGAAGGACAGACCGACATGCTCTCCAATGGTGTGCCCTTTCTCATTCTTGATGGGGCCAGGCACTTTGGAGATATAGCGGTTCAGGAACTCGCGGAACGGCCGCTCGCCAATAAAGCAGATACCAGTGGAATCTTTCTTTTTGGCGTTGGGCAAGCCGATCTCGTCGGCAATGCGGCGCACCTCGGTTTTGTGTAGTTCGCCCACAGGAAACAGGGTTTTGGACAGCTGCGCCTGGTTCAGCCGGTGCAAAAAGTAACTCTGGTCCTTGGATGGGTCCAGACCCTTGAGCAGTTCGTAGCGCCAGGCTGGGTCGTGGGCGCCATCGCGCGCGGTCGCGTGCGATGTTCCATCTTGGCCAGGGGCATCGCCCGGGTTGGCCGCTACGCGGCGAACCCGGGCGTAATGTCCGGTGGCAATCTTTTCTGCTCCCAACGCAAAAGCGTGGTCCAGAAACGCCTTGAACTTGATTTCGGCATTGCACAGGATGTCGGGATTGGGCGTGCGCCCGGCCTGGTACTCGCGTACGAATTCCGAGAAAACCCGGTCTTTATAGTCGGCTGCAAAGTTGACGTGCTCGATCTCTATGCCCAGCACATCGGCCACGGCAGCGGCGTCAACGAAGTCGATGTTCGAAGAACAGTACTCACTGTCATCATCGTCTTCCCAGTTTTTCATGAAGATACCAATGACCTCATGCCCTTGCTGCTTTAGCAGGTGGGCAGTAACTGCGGAGTCCACTCCGCCGCTGAGTCCGACGACGATTCTTTGCTTGGCCATATGCGTGTAGGTAGTTGTGCGATTATCCCCGCCATGGAACTCAGGCAGCTTCGTCAGGGTGGGTGTAATCCTGCCTCATCCCATTTCGTGACAACCTATAGGGTTTCCCGGCTAGGCATGGTGCAGTCCAGCGCCTACATTCTTTGTATATCAAACGTACAAGGAGACAGGCATGGACATGCAACTTGCGGACAAAACGGCGCTGGTGACGGGCGCTTCTACCGGTATTGGCAAGGGAATCGCGCTGGCGCTGGCGGCTGAAGGCGTGCAACTGGCGATTTCTGCGCGGCGAGTGGCCCTGCTGGAGGAAGTGGCCAATGAAATTGTGGCTGCCGGCGGTAAGCGCCCGGTGGTGATTGAGTCGGACCTGTACCCGGACGACGC
>CAJBMJ010000228.1 GCA_903954045.1 uncultured beta proteobacterium
CGGTTCCTTCTTTGAGCTTGGCAAGGGCTCCCATTGGCCTACGTTTGTGTTCACCCATTGGGTGAGTGTGCCAAATCCGCGCAAACCCGCGCCCGTGCTTGGTCAGAGGGCTATTGCGGGTAGTGAACTGCCGTTTCTAGGGTGAATGGCCTTGTTGCACTCATGGGTCACCCGATCTGCTGCACGCTCGGCGTTGTCTACTTCCTGGTTGTACTTGGCACGCAATTCGAGATCGTTGTAATTGGCCACCAACTTGGAAAACGCGTGCGCTGCTTCCACAATGCGGTCCGCATGCTGGTTAAACATCTCAAAAAAATTGCCTTCGCGCGGCAGTAACTTCCCAAACAGCATGACCGTCTCCTAACAGTGAAATGTGTCAGATATATGACCTGACTGTGACTTCACGCAGTTTAACCGCCACAGCGGCTGGTCCAGCTGAGCGCCAAAGCACCGTGCCCGGCGTGTGCTCAGGCCAGTTTGGCGATCAGCGCGGACAAGGCGGCCCGGCCAACCGGCTTGGACACTACGCCCAAAAGCGTGAAACGCCTGAGCTTGGCCACCATGGATGCGGCGTGCAGCACGTCGTCACTTTGGCCCGACACGATGATCAGCGCGCCGCCGTAGCCCGCCTTGGCGGCAGCCTCCATGAACTGAAAGCCATCCATGCCCGGCATGTGCAGGTCAATCACCAGCAGGTTAAAGTTTTTTTGCTTGCTGGCAATCGCCTGCAAACCCTTCTCGCCACTGCTGGCCTGCGTGATCTCGATCAGGCCCAAGCCCGCCAAAATGCCGGAGATCATCTCGAGTTGGAATGAATCGTCATCCACCAGCAAGGCGCGGATGGTGCTGCGGGTAAGTGGCGCAGCGCCTGGGGGTTTAACAAGAGATGTATTCATAGCGCAAGGGGCTCACCGGCGGGTGCGCGTGTAGAGTTGATCGTTCATGTTGGCGGCCTGATTCAGCGCATCCAGCCACTCGTCTGAGCTGGGGAGTACCTGTGCCTCCTCCAGGGTTTGGTGCATCAGCGCCATATTGTTATCCACACCACACAGTATTTGCGAGACCCGGTCCTGAAACTGCATGGCCACGAGCAGTTTTTCGACCTCCTTGCGCACCACCATGCCGTGCTTGTGCATGGAGTCGGCCGACGCGCCCAGCTTGCGCACATGCCCCAGCACATGCTCCACCAACTCGCCGGACAGCGAGACCGCGCGCTTGTCTTCAACGGTGGCTTCTTCGGCAGAGTTCATGGTGGCGTCCATGATGGCGCTAATCTGGCCCACCCGCTCCCCAATGCGCCGCCCGGTTTCCGCCGAACGCTGCGACAGCATGCGCACCTCGGACGCCACCACGGCAAAGCCGCGGCCGGACTCGCCCGCCCGCGCGGCCTCAATGGCGGCATTGAGCGCCAGCAAGTTGGTCTGCGCCGCAATGCTGCGCACCTCGGCGGCCATGGCTTGCAATTCCAATGTTTCTTTGGCCAGGCTGCGAATATTGACCAGCAAAGCATCCTTGCCTTCGATCACATTGGTCAGAGACAGCACCACCGGCTGCAACTCGCGTTCGCACAGTGCCAGCAAGCCGATGGTGTTGGCGGAATCCTTGGCATCGTCACCATATCCACCCCCGCCCCCTATTCCAGCCAGGTCAAACTGCTGCAACACGGTTGCAAAACTGGTGGTCAGCTGCCCCACGGAGCCTTCGGTCTGGGTTTTTACGCGGTCAATATGGTGCTGCCAAGCCGGCAAAACATCCCGCAGCAGCCCAACCACTTCCTGTGCTGCCTGGTCGGCCAAAACACTGGCCTGCGCTTGAGCCTGCTCCGTGCGGCCATTGGCGGCAGAAACCTGCGCCACCAACCAGCCTACGGTGGCGAACACCAGCACACTGACCCCACCCACAGATGCCCATTGCACCCAATATTCGCCACTCAAAAGGGGCAAGGCGGCAATCAACGAAATGAAAAGCGCAGCCAAGAGCCACACCCATACCGAGGGGGTTCGCCGGCTCCGGGCAGTATCGGTTTGGGGGGGTGGGTTAAGAGTCATCCCTGACAGTTCTTTCATATAGAGCATTGGATTCATCCAATTGCTCAAATTCTTTCGAATTTAGTGCCATCATATGCTGGTTGGCTTTTTCCAGAATTACGGTCCCGGCAATGGGCCTCAATGACCAGTAATTTCAGCGTAAACCTCGCATGGCATTCAAAATTTTTACAAGACGCTCGCTCGCCACCAAGGTCTCACTTCTGACCTTGGCGGTGGTATTAATGGGCATGGCCGCTTTTGGGCTCTTTTTGCGCCAAGTCCTGCGCCCAGCCATGCAAGCGCAAATCAGCGCGCAGCAGTTCGACACGGTGTCCATCGTCGCCGGGCAGGTCAACCAAGCCATAGAAGAACGCTTGGAGGCGCTGCAAAGCATGGCCCAACGCATCAACCCGGCGATGCTGGCCGAGCCGCAGCGCACGCAGACGTTTTTAAAGGAACGCACCACTCTTTTCGCGCTCTTCAATGCCGGGGCTTATGTCACCCGGCTCGACGGCACGGCCATGGCCTCCGAAAGCAAGGTCGTCGTCGGCAAGGCATTGAATGACCCTGTGTTTTCGTTGGCGGCGCCGATTATGGATGCTCAGGGCCGAGTAGCCGGGGCACTGATTGGCGTGATCGACCTAAGCAAACCCAACTTTCTGGACAAGCTGGCGCAAATACGTCTGGGCCAAACCGGCTACTACACGCTGCAAGACCCCCGAGACAGCATCATCATCACCAGCACTGACAAACGCCGCGTCATGGAGCAACTGGTGCCCGGCGCCAACCTGCTGGGCGACCGCTTTCGCCTCGGCTTTGAGGGCTCAGGGGTGACGACCAACTCATCCGGGGTGGAGATGCTGTCCTCGGCCAAGAGCATTCCCGCGGCGGGGTGGATTCTGGTGGGCTCCCTGCCCGCGGCCGAGGCCTTTGCAGCGATGGACGCCGCAAGCACAACGCTGCGCCTGGCCGGTCTCTTCTTTGCACTGCTGGTCGGCCTGCTGGTGTGGTGGAGTATTTCGCACCTGTTGCAACGGCAGATCAGCCCGGTGCTCAATGCCTCCAATGCCCTGAAGGCGCTCTCTGAGTCCCCAGATCTGCCCAAGCCGCTGCAAGTTTCCGGGAAGGATGAGATCAGCGACCTGATTGGCGGCTTCAATCAGTTGCTGGCGGTGGCGGCGCAGCGCGAGACTGAGCTCAAGGAACGCAACGAAAAGCACCGCGTGCTGCTGGACGAGTCCAGCGACCCCATTTTCAGCTTCTACCCTGATGGGCGTTACAGCTACGTGAATGCGGCGTTTGCGCGCTCCTTTGAAAAAACGCCTGCGGACATCATCGAGAAAACTGTTTGGGATGTTTTCCCCAAGGACGAAGCCGACAAACGTTTCAGCGGCGTGCGGGAGATCTTCGAGCAAGGTCACGAAAGAATTTTCGAGGTTCGGGTCCCCACACACATGGGTGACCGCTACATGATCACCACGGCCAAGCCCATTTTTAACGACCAGCAGCAAGTGGCGTCGGTGATTTGCATCTCCAAAGACATTACCGCACGCAAACACGCCGAAGAGGCGGCGCACGCCGCCAATCGGACCAAGTCGGAGTTTCTGGCCAATATGAGCCATGAGATCCGTACCCCCATGAATGGCGTGATTGGCATGGTGGACCTGTTGCAGCAAACCGAGCTCAAGCCCAACCAGCAGCGCATGCTGGGCACCATCCACGACTCGTCCATGGCCTTGCTGCAAATCATCAATGACATCCTGGATTTCTCCAAGATTGAAGCGGGCAAACTGGCCGTGGAAAGCATACCCATGCAGCTGGACGCGCTGGTGCAGGGGGTTGCCCAGCTGATGACCACCGCCGCCAGCGCCCGTGCGATTGAACTCTCGGTGCAGGTATCGCCCGACTTACCGCCCTGGGTGCTGGGCGACCCCAACCGGCTGCGCCAGGTGCTGGTGAACTTGCTGGGCAACGCCATCAAGTTCACCACCAGCCAGCCCGGGCGGCCCGGGCAGGTGACGCTGCAGGCAGAGCCTTGCACGGCGGCCAATGACCAGCCTGGGGTGCGCCTGCGGGTCACCGACAACGGGCCGGGAATGGATGAGAAGGTGGTGGCCAAGTTGTTTCAACCCTTTACCCAGGCCGATGCAAGCACCTCGCGCAAGTTTGGTGGCACCGGGCTGGGGCTATCCATCACGCAACATCTGGTGGAGCTGATGCAGGGGCGCATCACGGTCCACAGCACGGCGGGCGTAGGCTCCGAGTTTGCGGTCGAACTGCTGCTGCAACCCTGCGCGGCAGGCCCAGCAGCCGACACGACTGTGACCGTGCGGCACCCCCAGGTGGTCCCAATGCACCTCGTCAACCCGCAGCACGCCGACACTGACGTAGCCATCGCTCAGGCGCTGGCGCGGGGCCAGCTGATTTTGCTGGCCGAAGACAACGAAACCAACCGCGAAGTCATGCAAGAGCAGCTCCGGCTGCTGGGCTACACCTGCGAGGTGGCCGAGGACGGCGTGCAAGCACTGGCCATGTGGCAAAGCGGGCACGCCACGGGCACACCCCGTTACGCCCTGCTGCTAACCGACTGCCACATGCCCCATCTGGATGGCTTTGGCCTGACCGACGCGATTCGCCAGGCCGAGGCCCTCGACGAGCGCCTGCCCATCATTGCGGTCACGGCCAACGCGATGCAGGGGGAAGCCCAGCGCTGCCGGGACGCCGGCATGGACGACTACCTGTCCAAGCCCCTGCGCATGAGCGAACTCGCCCCCCTGCTTGCCAAGTGGCTGCCGCTAAGCACCCCGATCTGGAGCGCCACAAGCCTGCAGGACTTGGTGGGTGACAACCCAGCCCTGCACAAGCGCCTGCTGGAAAAATTCTTGCGCAGTGCACAACAGCAGGTAACGGAGCTGCTGGCCGCCTGCGCGGTAAACGATGCACCCACCGTGCAAGCGGTGGCTCACCCCCTCAAGTCGGCCGCTCGCACCGTGGGTGCGCTGGCGCTGGGCGAGTTATGCCAAGCGCTGGAGACCGCTGGGCGGGCGGGTGACACTGCCGCGTGTAAGCAGCTGGCCGTGGACCTGGCGCCAGCGCTGCATGCCGTCAGCGTGGAAATTAATGGTCATTTAGCCATCTAGCCCCCGTATATATTGCACAAGCAGCTCCTAAAAAGATAGCAAATAATGCAACTGATGCGCTTCTCACAAGGGCCAAGGGCCTAAAAAAATGAAAAAATTTGGCCTATCTACAACCCCGGCCGAACTGCTGCGCATGTTCGGTGCAGCGGCACTGTATGCCCTGACTGCCCTTGCTGGCAACGCCTACTTTTCGATGGACGGGCGCGCCAGCATTTTTTACCTGGCCAGCGGCGTGGCGCTGGCCGCTTTGCTGATCGGGGGGCACCGCTATTTCTGGGCGATCTTCCTGGGTGCACTGGTAAAAGGCCTGCTGGCGGGCGCCGTGTGGTGGGGCGCAGCCGGAGCGGCGCTGGGCAGCGCGCTGGCAGCGCTGGTGGGGGCATGGCTGATTCGACGCAATGGAAAGTTCAACGCCAATCTTCCGTCATTGCACGACCTATGGAGCCTGGTCTTTTGGGGAGCTGCTGTGCCCTGTCTCATCAGCGCAGTCATCGGCAGCACCACCTTGTTATTGCGCGGCGTGGTGCGGGCGGACGATTTTCTTCCGAGCCTGGTCTCTTGGTGGATGGGCGATGCGTTTGGCGTGGTGGTGCTGACGCCACTGCTGCTGGTGTGGTGGACGGTGGTGGGCCAGAAGCACTTACGCCCTTCACACAGGCAGGTGTCCGAGGCGGTGCTGATTTTGGCAGTGACCGCTCTGGCTGCAGGTGTGGTTTTTCTGGATCTGTGGCACAGTCAGTTATCGATGCTCAATCATCTCGCCTTGGACGAGGTGGCCAAGGGCTACTGGATGTTTCTGTTTGTCGTCTGGGCCGCGCTGCGGCTGGGCCAACGCGGCACCACGCTGGTGCTTCTGTTGATTGCCGCCATTGGCGCAGCGAGCATCGTGCAAAGCACGGGCTTCTTTCAAGGTGGTATGGCAATCTCGGCCATGACCGGATTCTGGTTTTACAACCTGATTCTCTCCATGGTGGGGCTCGCTTTGGCCACCTACGTCACGGCCAACAAAAGGGCGGTGGAGCGGCTGGCGCGCAGCGAAGCCCGGATCAACCAGCAATACACCAACGCGCTGGCCGCGCTGGACCAGCACGCCATAGTGGCCACGACCGACGTGCAGGGGCGCATCCTCTCGGTGAACGACAAGTTTTGCCAGATCAGCGGCTACACGCGTGAGGAATTGCTGGGGCAAGACCACGCCATGCTCACCTCGGGCACCCACCCCAAGGGCTTTTTCAAGGAGATGTACCGCACCCTTGCCAGCGGCCAGTCCTGGCATGCCGAGGTGTGCAACCGGGCCAAAGACGGCAATCTGTATTGGGTGCAGACCACCGTCACCCCCTTTATGGACACGCACGGCAAGCCCACCATGTATGTGGCGATTCGGGCCGACATTACCGGGCGCAAGCAGACCGAGCTGAAGCTGGCCGAGCGCGAAGAGATCTTTCGCTCCATCGTGACACAGGCGCGCGATGGCATTGCACTGATTGACCCCGAGACGCAGCGCTTCGTTGAATTCAACGAAGCACTGTGCGCCGGTCTGGGCTACAACCGGGAAGAGTTTTCACAGCTGCGCCTGGCCGACATCCAGGGCGACCTGGACGATGCCGGTATTGCGCAACGTGTGCAGGCCGTGGTGGACGCAGGGCAAGGCAGCTTTGACACGCTGCACCGCAAAAAAGATGGCGGTCTGCGCAACTCGCACAGCACGGCTCAAATCACCCACATTGCCGGTCGGGCCTACATC
>CAJBMJ010000229.1 GCA_903954045.1 uncultured beta proteobacterium
GCCTGTTCAGCCAGGTGGGTCTGGCCACCCAGGCCATGCTGTGGCACGCTGGCGTGCAAACCGTGCTGCCCCCGGGTTACCTGTGCTGCGGCTATCCGCAACGCGGGTCCGGCCAGTTCGACAAGGCGGAGAAGATCATTACGGACAACCGCGTGCTGTTCCACCGTGTGGCCAATACGCTGAACTACCTGGACATCAAGACCGTGGTGGTGAGTTGCGGAACGTGTTACGACCAGCTCCAGGGTTACAAGTTCGAGGACATTTTTCCCGGCTGCCGCATCATCGACATCCATGAGTACCTGCTGGAGAAGGGCATCACCCTGCCGGCGGGACAGGGAGGTTTTCTGTACCACGAACCCTGTCACAACCCGATGAAGCTCGGCGATTCGATGAAAACTGTGAAGGCCCTGGTAGGGGAAAATGTTCTCCAGAGCGAACGCTGCTGCGGCGAATCAGGCACCCTGGGCGTGAGCCGGCCCGACATTTCAACCCAGGTCCGGTTTCGCAAGGAAGAAGAAATTCGCAAGGGCGAGGCTGCGCTGCGCGCAACGGGCGCGGTTGGCAAAACCGCAAACGTCAAGATCCTGACCAGCTGCCCAAGCTGTCTGCAGGGGCTAACCCGCTATGGCAATGACCTGAACAACGGGCTCCTGGAGGCGGACTACATCGTGGTCGAGATGGCCAACCAGATTCTCGGCACTGACTGGTTGCCGCAATACGTCCAGACCGCCAATGCCGGGGGCATTGAGCGAGTATTAGTGTAGCGAGGCATCGCTATGCGGGCACTTCTTGCGGTATCGATGGCCTGCGCTTTCTAACTCGTAGTTCGATCTCCACTTCCGCTACCGCCCGACCGCCTCATGATCCTCATACTGGGAATCCAGCCGGTAATTGGCCTTTGTTGTCTCGAAATCTACGTTCCAGTAAAGCGCAAGTGGTGTTTTTCGATCCCCGGTTAGCAATCCGTTGATACACTTTTCACGATCCAGGTGTTGGAAGATCGCCGGTACGATAGGTCTCACATGGGTGGGATCGCCCAGAAACCAATCGTGGGCTGGATGGGGCGCAGTGATTCGCACGAATGCGTCGGGACGGCATACGCGGTACAGTTCGCGTATGACAAACTCCAACTCGGCACCAATGTGCTCCAGTGAGTGTATGAAGGCCACCTGGTCCACACTGTTATCGGCAAATGGCCAAGTATCACGAGCGATGTCGCAGACGATGTCCGGGCCGACTTCCGCATGTTGGTCAATATTCAGATAGTCGGCCAGCATGTTGCCCCCGCAACCCATATTCAGCCACACTGGCCCAGTTAGAAGCCTTTCTATTCGGTGCTGGCGTGCGGCTTGGATGCGGGTCTTGTCATTTTCTGTGATGCATTGCTTGGCCAGCAGGGAAAAAGTGGACTTACCGAAGAGGGCGAGATTGCTTTCATTGACGCGCGATAGCAGATTCCACGAGATGGATTCCCAAAGGTGATGGCAATATGCCGTTGGATAGTCCCTATCCTCAAAGAAAAACTCGGCGAGTGCTGTGCCGCCGTATTGGGGGTCAAAAAATGCGTGGTAGTCCATCACTGTCGCCGCACCCGGTTGTTTGGCATGGAGGGCGGCGGGTATTTTTACAGAGTGTTCGTTCCAATATTCCTCTCCAATATCCTTCCCCGACATGAAGTTTTTCTATTATCTTTAACCCGATCGCTTTGTCCAAATCTGCTCCCATGGTCACCAAGTCAATACCCCGAACTCTCTGTGTCTGGGAGCAGGGTGCCAATTTGGGGCACTTGAGCCATTTGCGCTTGCCCATTGAAGTGGCGCTGCAGCGGGGGCATCAGGTTTTTCTGGCAGCACGCGAGTTGCACCGTGTTGGTGAAGTGCTGGGTGGTTTGCACATCACGTTGCTTCAGGCGCCGTTCAAGCAGCAGGTGATATTGGCGGATCAGGCGTCGTTCCTTAGTTACACCCACCTCATCACGAAACAATGTTTTTCCAGTGCCCCCGAACTGGAGACATATCTGAAGGCGTGGCGCACTTTGTTTGATGAGGTGCAACCCGATATTGTTCTTTTTGAGCATAGTCCCACGGCTCTGGTTGCCGCGCATGCCTACCCATTCAAGAAAGTGCTGGTAGGGGGCGGGTTTTGGGTGCCTGCCGCCACTGCAGTCACCACACACCCATTTTTGCCTTTTCCCACGACGCCGCAGTCAGCAGGGGTGTTTGAAAGACTGTGCGCAGACGACGCCCGACTTCTTGCCATGATCAATGGGGCGTTGAAACAAGTTAGCGCGGGCCCTATGCCCAATCTGGACGCAATTTTTGCGCAAGCAGACGCCAAGTTTCTGGAGACGTGGCCGGTTTTGGATCATTTTGGCGAGCGCCCCACAGAGCGGTACTTGGGCATTGCACCGACTCAAACCAATGTGGTGCCCCAATGGCCGCCATCCGCTGCGCCTAAGGTGTTTGGATATTTGCAGAACTTTCCGGCGCTGGAACAACTGTTGCGCGACCTGCAATATGCCGATGTATGCGCTCTGCTTTTGGTGCGTGACCTGCCTCAGCACTTGCGGCAGGCCTACACCGGCTCATCATTGCGCTTTGTCGACCAACTCGTGGACCTGCGACAGGTGGTGACTGAAGCTTCCTGGGTTGTGCACCACGGTAACCACAGCACAATGTCGACCTTCCTGTTGGCGGGTGTGCCGCAACTGGTTATACCGCGCCATCAGGAACAGCTTTTTTGCTCCCTGCGCTTGGTGTCTGCAGGTTGCGCTGCCATGGCCTTTCAAGACCAGAGCGCCTTTTCCGCAGCCATTAACGCGATGCAAACCAATGCCCTGATGAAGCGGTGCGCAATGCAGGTCGCCAGCCAATGTGCCCCGTTTGATCTGGCAGCGGTAAAGGAGTTTGTAGGGCAGACTTTTGACCACTTGTTGTAGGTTGCGGCAAGGAATCACCATCTTCCATCGGGCTCAGCGGGTGCAATTTGTGTTCTCGGCGGTATCCTATGGCGCAGTATCGACCTTGTCAGGTTGCCATTTAGTCCGCCAACCATCGCCAGTATTGCGTTAGCAGCTATTAATTGTGTAGCAGTGTTCTTGGCACGGTGGTAACCTCCCTTTGTCGTAACAATGGAACAGGCAGGCACTTTGAACGTTCACGGGTGTTTCGATTGTGATCTAATCATTTTTGCCGTTGATACACGGCCGATTTGCTGTTTCGGGAGATTGCACCATGTCAAGCCACTCTTCAATGAACCACATTTTCCGAACCGTCTGGAACAAAGCCCTGGGGACCATGGTTGCGGTGTCGGAAATTGCATCCGGGGGGGGGCGTGTCGCGAGCAGCGGCCTTGGTGGGTCAGGCTTGGGCGGGTTCAGTCGGTTGGCTGCGCTGCCGGTGTGCATAGCCATTGCCTGGGGCGCAATTGCCCCAAGTGCGTTTGCCAACCCCACCGGAGGCGTTGCCATTCAAGGCCAGGCCTCGTTCGATGCCAGTCAGGCCAACAAACTGCTGGTCACCACCCAAAATGCTGCGGGCACCAATGGCTCGGCAATTAACTGGCAAAGTTTTTCGATTCCGGCTGGCAACACCACCTATTTCCAGCAACCCAGCGTTAGCAGCACCTCGATTAACCGCGTCGTCACCAACACCCCCTCGCAACTCTTTGGCACCCTGGGCAGCAACGGCAACTTGGTGCTGGTCAACCAGTCAGGCATTACCGTGGGGGCTGGTGCGGTGGTGGATACCGCGGGCTTTACTGCGTCGAGCCTGAAGATGAGCGATGCCGACGCCTTGGCGGGTCGCCTGCGCTTTGGCGACGGCGCGCCTGCGACGGGCGAAGTGTCGGTGTTTGGCAATGTGGTGGCGCGCAGTGGCGACGTCGTGCTGCTGGGCTCGAACATCGCAACAGGCAAAGATGCACTGATTCAGGCCCCCAACGGCAGCACCATTCTGGCCGCAGGTCAGCAGATCGAGCTGACTGGTCGCGGCTTGGAGGGAATCACCTTGCAGGTGCAGGCCCCCACGGACACGGCCGTGAACCTGGGCACGCTCAAGGGCGATGCGGTGGGCATCTTCGCAGGCACCCTGAAGCACAGCGGTGTGATTCAGGCAACTACGGCCACCCTGGAGGGCGGCAAAGTCGTGCTCAAGGCTTCAGGTGATGCCTACGTGGAGGGTGCGGGCAAGATCATTGCGACCGGCAGCAAGGGTGGTGCAGTGGATGTGCTGGGCAACCGGGTGGCGGTGACCGACCAGGCGACGATTGATGTTTCGGGCACCTATGCGGGCGGCACGGTGCGCGCAGGTGGGGACTACCAGGGTAAGAATGCGGATGTTCCAAATTCTCAGATCGCTTACTTTGGTTCGGATGCCAGCATCAAGGCGGATGCA
>CAJBMJ010000230.1 GCA_903954045.1 uncultured beta proteobacterium
ATCAGGCAGTGGCCTGTCCGGCTGAAAAAACTCCCAGGCCAAACGCGCGCCTGACTTGTGCATGTCGAAGTGCACCACCCCACACCGACAGACAAAGCCGGTCAGCTTTTCGGCAGCACTTTTGTGATGGTCCAGCAAAACCAACTTCGCTGCGCTGTCCTGTATATCACTCAACAGTTCTTGCGAAAACGAAAAATCCAGAATGTAGACCGCCCTGCCTTGCAATTGGGGCAAGTCCGCCACAGTTTTCACATCTCCATGGTCGAGTCCGAGGTAGTCTGCTTTTTCGCCGTAGAAAAGCCAGGCAGCCATTGCGGCGGCAAATCCGTCGGGACAACTGCGGCCATGGTAGATCACCAAGGGGTGTGGGTCGTCTTTCTCAGGCCGTACCAAGAGTTGCAAGGGAAAAATAGATCTCATGCCGATACTTTACCCTGTGCGCACTGTCGCCCTTGCGCGATTTGGCAACCCTTTTTGCTGGCATGATTCGACCTAACAAATGATAAAAGGAGACTCTCAATGGCTCAGGCTTTTTCACGCCGACTGATCCTCTCTTGCGCAGCCACGCTACTGGCAGCCAGCGGTCCATGGGCTCATGCCCAAACTGGCTGGCCCAGCAAGCCCGTCAAAATCGTCGTTCCTTTTGCCCCTGGGGGCACCACAGACATATTGGCGCGGGCAATTGCGCCTGAACTGACCAAGGCCTTCGGACAACAGTTTGTCGTGGAAAACCGTGCGGGTGCGGGCGGCAACCTGGGTGCTGAAGTTGTGGCCAAATCGGCTGCAGACGGCTATACCCTGCTGATGGGCACGGTGGGAACCCACGGTATCAACCGCGCCTTGTACCCCAAGCTAGCTTACGACCCCTTCAAGGACTTTGCCCCCGTAACACTGGTCGCCGGCGTTCCCAATGTCATGGTCATCAACGCCGAGTTCGCACGGGTCAACAACATTCAGTCGGTCAAGGATTTTATTCAGGTGGCCAAGGCCAAACCAGGTCGACTCAATATGGCGTCCAGCGGCAACGGCACCTCCATCCATCTTGCTGGAGAGTTGTTCAAGAGCCAGACCGGTACTTTTATGACGCACATTCCTTACCGTGGATCGGGCCCCGCCTTGTTGGACCTGACTGGCGGCCAGGCGGACGTGATGTTTGACAACCTGCCCTCAGCCATGCAGCTCATCAAGGCTGGCAAACTCAAAGCGCTGGCAGTCACCAGTACACAGCGCTCAGCAGCGCTTCCCGAGGTACCCACCATAGAAGAAGCCGCTGGTTTACCCGGGTTTGAGGCGACCAGCTGGTTTGGACTCCTGGCGCCAGCTGGTACGGCACCAGACACGGTCAACCGCATTCAGCAGGAGGTAGCGCGCGCACTCAATTCGCCTGCCATCAAGGAAAAAATGCTGGCCCAAGGCGCCATTCCCAGCGGCAACACCCCTACCCAATTTGCCACTCTTATTGAAAGTGAACACAAAAAATGGGCTCAGGTTGTCAAGGTGTCTGGTGCCCGCGTCGACTAGATTTATTCATTACCCATTAACGGAGACAAACCATGATTACGCTTTGCGGATTTCCCATTTCGAACTACTACAACGTCGTCAAGATGGCACTTCTCGAAAAGGGAGTTCCTTTCAACGAAGAGCTGGTAATGACCAAGAGTACCGAGGAATCGGTGCTCAGCGCCTCCCCTCTGGGGAAAATTCCATTTATTCGAACACCCAAAGGCGGCATGTGCGAGAGCAAGGCCATCCTGGAATTCGTGGAGACTTCCTACCCTACGCCGGCACTTTTCCCGTCAGACCCTTTCGCTGCTGGCAAGGTGCGGGAAATGATGATCTACATCGACTTGCACTTGGAACTGGTGGTGCGTGACCTGTATCCACAGGCGTTTTTTGGTGGAACAGTCAGTGACTCAACCAAAGATAGGGTCAAGGCAGCACTCACAAAGAACATTGCAGGATTCAAGCGCCTGGTCAAATTGGCGCCCTATATGGTGGGCGACACTTTCACCATGGCCGATGTCGTTGCCTACAACAATCTTCCTCTGGTGGGAATGGCGACCAAAGTGATCTACGGTGAAGACCTGCTACTGTCTGCAGGCGTGGACTACAAGCCATACATCAAGCTCGTAGGTGAACGCCCCAGCGCGCAAAAAGTGGCGGCAGACCGCAAGGCTGCCACCACCAAGATTTAATCCGACAGAGAAATCAGCGCGCAACCAATACGGGCACGTGCGACTCGGCCACCACTTTGGTGGCGACGCTGCCCAACATCAGCCGTGCAATACCCGTGCGGCCGTGTGAGCCCAGAACAATCAGGTCTGCGCCTTCGTTCTCGGCTGTCTGCACGATACCGCTGGATGCCGTGACATCCTCCACCAAACGGGCTTGCAATTCCACGGCAGCGCCTCCTTGCTTGCAAAGTGCATCGACTTGCGCATGGGCCTGCGAGGCCAATTGCTGGGCCGCTGCGGCATAGGCCTGGTAGCCCATGGGGTTGACTTCACCCACGCCGATGTAAGGGTAAGGATCAGCCACATACAAGGCTGTGAGCTTGGCACCATGGGTGCGGGCCAATCCAACGGCTATGGAGGCTGCATGCGCAGAAGCTTCGGAACCGTCGGTCGCTAGAAGAATATGTTTAAACATGTGTGTGTCTCGGTAAATGTTGATACTCTACTGTAGCAACTGCGCATTGGCATCGACCTTGATGTACGTCATTTATTTTCCATTCAGTCGCTGGACTCAGAATCGCGCGCTCCCGCTCTGGGGGGACGCGGAACTTTTTTCAATCGGACTAACCTGGCGTGTTCAATGGCATCTTTCTTCAACTGGCGCTCCGCATCCAGTTTTTCGCCCACGGCGCGCCACTCCAGAAATTCATGGGGCGTCTCCAGGGTAAGCCGCCCCAGGCTTGCGCCTCTGAACTCGTGAATCACAATCTCAGCCGCTTTCTGAAGGTTAACGCGCGCGCCTCCCTGCAGCGCTCCACGTTTTCGGCCGATTGCGTCCAGCAATTGTTCGTCGGTTTTATCGGCCACACCTGTCAGCTTGAACCTGGCTTCCAGGGCTGATGGATATTGGCGACGAAGGTAGTCCAGCAATTCCAGAGCGACCTCTTCCTCATTGAAGGCATTGCGTCCGATGGCTCCACTGGCTGCCAGGTTATAGCCAGTCTTGGCGACGATGATGCGGGGCCACAATACTCCTGGGGTGTCATAGAGGTAAAAGTCATCCGCAATGGTGATGCGCTGCTCGATCTTGGTGACACCTGCCTCGTCACCCGTTTTGGCAGCACGTTTGCCTTTGAGCGTGTTGATCAGGGTGGATTTGCCCACATTGGGAATGCCGCAAATCAGAACCCGCATGGGCTTGGCCATACCCCCCCTGTTCGGAGCAAGCAAATGGCAGGCCGACACCAGTTCTCTGGCAGGTGCAACCATGCTGGCGTCAAGCGCAAGGGCCCTTACGCCCGGCATGCCGTTGAAATGGGAAAGCCACATTTCCGTGCGCTCTGGATCTGCCAGGTCCTGTTTATTCAAAACCTTAAGGGAAGGTTTGCCAGCGGTCATGTCGGCCAACATAGGGTTGGCACTAGAACCTGGCAGGCGCGCATCAAGCAGCTCAATGACCACATCAATATCCTTGATGCGCTCGGCAATTGCTTTGCGCGTGAGATGCATGTGACCGGGAAACCATTGAATTGCCATTGGCGGATAAATCTGTTTGTTGAGGACCGTAGGCTCGATTGTCGGACACTTCGAAACAAGGCCCTGCCTAGACAGGTCTCTCTAGTAAACAACCAGAATTTAAGGTGTGGACACTAGGACAAATCTGCAAAATTCAGCCATCGGAACTTTGCTTCCTAACCCATATTTAACGGAGATTCTTATGACTTCCAAATCCCTTACCACCGTCACTACAGACCTGATTGAGTCCTATGGCAATACTGCCAAGAATGTCATCAGCGCGTATCGTTCGGGCAACGAGCGTGCTGTGGGTTACCTGGACCAAAGCTGGGCTTCTGCCGTTGAAAAGGCGGGCAACCGTCTGAGCGACGAGGTTCGTGTGAATGCGCTGGCAGCCCAAAAGAAGATTTCCGGCATGTACACACAAGCCATTCATCTGACCTCCGACGGCGCCAATACGGCCGTCAACCGCGCTGTCGAATTTGCCGATAAAGGCGTTCTGCAAGTGGCAGCCAATGCCAATCGTTTTGAAAAGGCCACCGGCGTCAGCACTTTGAACACTCTGGCTGTTGCTGCAGTGCCTGCCGCACTGGCTATCGTTGGAGTGGTCTCAAAAATTGAAGCCCAGTCCAGTGCTTTGGCAAACAAAGTGGCGGGGCCCAAAGTCAAGGTCAAGGTCGCCGCAGTGAAGCGGAAGGTGGTCAAAAAGACCGTGCGCACTCCTAAAGCCGCTTAACAGTTGGTTCCACGCAGCCCACACTGGGGCTGGCCGGATAAGCGCCTGTCGCATTCGCGTGACAGGCGCTATTTTTTTTGCCCATAATCGGCCAATTCACACCAACCAAGACAGCGCATGAGCCAATTCAGCTACCGACATTTGTACTATTTCTGGGTCGTGGCAAAAGAAGGGGGTATAGCCCGGGCTGCGGATCGGCTGGGCATGGCGGTGCAGACCGTGGGTACGCAGGTGCGAGAGCTGGAAAAGTCTTTGGGTTACGCCTTGCTCAAGCCAGCCGGTCGCGGTGTGGCGCTGACCGAGGCTGGAGCGGCAGCCATGCGACAAGCGGACTTGATTTTTCAACTGGGTGAACAGTTGCCGTCCCTGGTTCGCGATGCAGCCAGTGCGCCTGCTGTGCGCTTGGCAGTGGGCATTTCAGATGGATTGCCCAAGCTGGCGGTACAAAAACTGCTGCAATCTGTAACCCAGACAGCCCATCTGCGCCTGCTTTGCCATGAGGACGAGTTTGACCGCTTGTTGGGAGACTTGGCGCTGCACAAACTGGACGTGGTGCTATCCGACCGCGCAGCGCCACCCAACCCCAACATCAAAATTTACAGCCATCCTGTGGGCTCCGCCTGCGTCAATTGGTACGCGCCAAAAAACCTACAGTTCCCCAAGGAGATCGCTTTCCCGGAAGTGCTGGCTACCTTGCCTTTGCTTTTGCCCACGGGACATACGGCAGTGCGGGTGCGACTGGACCAATGGTTTGAAAGTTTGGGAATCTCTCCACGCATCGTCGGTGAATTTGAGGACAGCGCTTTGCTGGCGACATTTGGCACCGCAGGTCTGGGCGCATTTCCTGCATCTGCCATGGTCCATGAAGAACTCCTTGCAGGGGGACAGTTGCAAATGCTGGGGGCCTGCGACAGGGTTTTTGAACACTTCTTCGCGATTGGTACCGAGAAAAAGGTACAACATCCACTGGTGCAGCAACTGCTTCAAGCCAACGGCACACCGCCGCCGCCGGGCATCGCCTAAGCCAGCAATTGCCTGAAGGCGAGGTAGTCCTGCAGGTACGCGTCAAAAGGTACCGTATCGGCAGCTTCAATCGCTTGGAGGGCCCGAATGGATTCATCCGCCTGTTGTTCAAGACGTGCCAGAGCCTGCGGCCCCAACGCAGACTCAAGCATCTCCATCTTGGTCCGCTCCGATTGCGCCTTCACAAACCCTGCAAACGATCCGCCATGTTCGCGCTGAACCGACTCAATGACCCGCGCAGAAGGCAGCGTCTGGGGTTGCGAGAAACCCTGCATTGCAGCATCAACTGCGTCGCTGTAGTTGCGTCCCCCGTGGGCAGCGTCAAACTGATCGGCTAAGGGACGCAGTGCCAACACCACTTCCTGCCCCCAATCCAGCAGTGAAACGGTTGAGTCCCCCCTTTGCAGCTGCAGTCCGGGCTCCCGGCCCCGTTCCGCTACGAGATGCTGGTTGTTTGCGATGGCAGCAATTTCCTGTGGCGTATCAGACGGACTCTCCGATACCAGGCAATAGCTCAGAAACAGGTCGAGAAAACGCAGCGTCTGCGCATGGATGCCCAGAGCCTCGAACGGATTCAGATCCATCAGGCGCACTTCAACATATTCGACGCCCCGCTGTCGCAGGGCATGCAAGGGTCGCTCGCCTGGACGAATCACGCGCTTGGGCCGAATCGTTCCGTAAAACTCGTTCTCTATCTGCAGCAGCGTAGTAGCCAACTGCCGGTATTGCCCGTCTTCTCCCCGAACTCCGATCGCCTCGTAGGCTGGATAGTTTCGGGTTAGCGCATCTTCCAACGAGTCCCCATACCCCTTCAAACTGTTGTAGCTCACTGCCAATGAGGCTTGTGCATCACTCTGGTAGCCCAGACGCCCCATGCGAAGCGAAGTGGCATGAGGCAAGTACAGCGTGTCGTCACTCAGTTTTTGCAGTCGATGCTCCCGCCCCGCAACAAAAGACGAACAGACTGTCGGTGACGCGCCAAAGAGATACATCAACACAAAAGCATTGCGACGGAAGTTGCGGATCAAACCAAAGTAGGCGTCGCTGGACACATCCGGCATGGACCAGTTGTAATGAATACCCGAGATAGTCTGCATGCGCCGCCCGTAGCGGTGCCCCAGACCCATGCGGTACACCGTCTTGGCGCGGCCCACATTGGAACTGCCGTATTGCCCCAGAGGAATGGCTTCATCCTGGGGTAAGTCACAGGGCATGCTTGACACCCAGAGCATGTCTTCACCCAGGGCACGCTCAGTGAACTGATGCACCTCACGCAACTCTTGCAAACAGGTGCTGATATCACCATGCACACCGGTGATCAGTTCCACTTGTGATTCGCTGAAATCGGTGGTGATGTGGGGATGGGTCAGCGCCGACCCCAAAGCCAAGGGGTGTGGGCTGTCCGCCAACGTCCCATCCGAGCGCACCCGCAGGCTTTCCTTTTCAATACCGCGCCGGATGCCCAAAATTCTGGAAGACTCCAACGCACTATGGGCCTGTGTTTTTGTCGTCATGCCCTTGGCCCTTTGATTTTTGCTGGGCCGTGAAGGTACCACAAGCCACAAACCGGCGCAGACCAGCGGTTTATGCCACCGGCATACATCCTAACGACCGGCGAGCTGCTGCGTTGCACGCGCCACTTCATGCGACCCTTGTGCGGAACCACTTTGCGGGACCATATCGCCCTGCCTGTCACAGACTTGCCCGAGAAGTTCTGCCAGTCGCTCCGGGGATTGTCCATCCACTCCAATCCAGGCGCCTTGCGTCAACGTAATGTGGGCTGCCTCCACGCTGCCCGCACCAGCACACAGAATCGTGCGGGTCGGTGCGTCGTCTTGCACCAGCACCAGCATGGCAGGCACCACAGCCTCGGGCTTCAAGGCCTGCAGCACAGCCTCAGGCATCAGGTCCTCCGTCATTCGGGTCGCCGCAGTGGGGGCCAGGGCATTGACACGAATATTGTGTTTAGCGCCTTCCAGCGCCAGCGTTTGCATGAGGCCTACCAGCGCCAGTTTGGCAGCACCGTAGTTGGTCTGGCCAAAATTGCCATACAAGCCCGAAGAGGAGGTGGTCATCAGAATACGGCCATACTTTTGCTCCGTCATGTAGGGCCAAACCGCTTTGGTGCAATGCACCGCGCCCATCAAATGCACGTCCATCACCAGTTTGAAATCGGCCAGATCCATTTTGGCAAAGCTCTTGTCACGCAGAATCCCAGCGTTATTCACCAGAATATCCACACGCCCCCAGGTGTCGATCGCCTGTTGCACCATTGCTTGCACCGCGCCCCAATCGGTGACTGAAGCACCGTTGGGAATGGCCTCTCCCCCTGCTGCAAGAATTTCATCAACTACCGACTGTGCTGCGGAAACCGAGCCGCCTGATCCGTCACGTGCGCCGCCCAAGTCGTTGACCACTACTTTGGCTCCGCGCGCAGCCAAGGCCAAAGCGTGCTGGCGGCCCAAACCGCCACCTGCGCCCGTCACAATCGCTACCTTGCCCTTGAATTCAATACTCATAAACGTCCTGTACGGGTGAGACAAACACTTGCCAAAGTCTCTGTTAGTCTTTGGCGCTAAAAGCCAACTGTAATTCAAGCTGCTGCCCTTTACCGCCAGAGACAATGCCATGGAACTGAAATCAGAGATCATCCTGACCCCTCCCCTGCAAGCCGCTACGACCGTGTTGCTGCGCGATGCGCCTGCTGGCCTCGAAGTGTTTCTTGTCAAACGCCATGGCCTGTCCGATGTGCTTGGGGGTGCCTACGTTTTTCCCGGTGGAAAGCTTGACGCCAGTGATGCGGAGCTCGATACAGCCCTCCACCTCGATGCTGCAGACCAGGCCCTGCACGCGGCGTTGGGAGAACCCGACACCGCGGTCAGCCAGGCCAAGGGCCTGTTTGTGGCTGGCTTGCGTGAAGCCTTCGAGGAGTCCGGCGTCCTGTTCGCACAGGGCGGCAACAAAGCGATGACCGAAAAGGCAATGGAATTGATGCAACAGGGAATGAAGTTCAACCAGATTTTGGCCGAATTGTCCCTGCGATTGAATACCCAAGTGCTTGTTCCCTGGTCGCGCTGGATTACTCCCAAAATTGCCTCGGTATCGAGCAAGCGGTTTGATACACGCTTCTTTGTCGCCGCCTTGCCGCCAGAACAGGTTGCAAGCCACGACAACCATGAAACCACGGAAAGCGTGTGGCTGGCCCCACGCACTGCACTGGAACAATACTGGAGGCGAGAGATTGAACTTGCCCCCCCACAAATCATGAGTCTGGCGCATCTGTCACGGCACAGCAGCGTACAAACAGTATTGGCCGAGGCCCGCTCTAAAACTCCACCGCTGATCTGCCCGGAGCCTGTGGATGTCAATGGCGAGCGTGTTCTCTGCTACCCCGGCGACCCCCGTCACTCCATTTCAATGCGCGGCCTGCCAGGCCCGAGTTGCCTGATTCATCGCAACCGTCGTTTCGAGCCCGAGCAGGGCTTTGAAGCCTTGTTTATTTGACTTCTCTTGCTTAACCGAATCACCATGAGCTCAATCTTCGATCAGCAACTGGACAAGAACCCCGCCAATTACGTGGCGCTGTCACCGGTGAGTTTCATTGAACGAACTGCAGAGGTATTTGGTGACCTGCCTGCCGTTATCCATGGCAACCGCCGCTACAACTGGGCGCAAACCAGGGACCGCTCTGCGCGGCTGGCAGCAGCCCTGAGTGCCCATGGTGTGTCGCGGGGGAGCACGGTCAGCGTGATGTTGCCCAATACCCCCGAAATGGTGGAAGCCCATTACGCCGTGCCTGCACTCAATGCGGTACTCAACACCCTCAATACGCGGCTCGATCCTTGGCTATTGGCCTGGCAGATGAACCACTGCGAAGCCAGCGTGCTCATTACCGATTCCGAGTTCTCTGGGGCGATGAAAGAAGCCTTGCGGATGCTCAAGAACGAGCACGGCCGTGAGGTGCTGGTCATTGATGTGTGTGACAGTGAGTTCAAGGGCCCCGGGGAGCGCGTTGGCACGCTCGAATACGAAGCACTCCTTGCCGCCCATGCGCCCCTTGACGTTTTGCATGGCCCGAAAGACGAGTGGGATGCCATTGCCGTGAGCTACACCTCTGGTACCACGGGAGACCCCAAGGGCGTCGTCACACACCACCGCGGTGCCTACCTGAATGCAACGTGCAACGCAGCCACCTGGACCATGCCGCATTTCCCGACCTACCTGTGGACTCTGCCCATGTTCCACTGCAACGGCTGGTGCTTCCCCTGGACCATCGCGATGCTCGCTGGCACCCACGTGTGTTTGCGCCGCGTGGATGCCGCCCACATCCTGCCCGCCATTGCCGAGCACGGGGTGGACCATTACTGTGCTGCACCGATCGTGCACAACCTGCTGATCGCTGCGCCTGCAGAAATGCGCCAGAACATCCGGCACAAGGTCCGCGGCATGGTGGCGGGTGCGGCTCCACCTGCCTCGATGATCGAAGGCATGGCCAGGATCGGTTTTGACATCACGCACGTCTATGGCCTCACCGAGGTCTATGGACCGGCAGCAGTGGCCGCCAAACGCACACAGTGGGCCAGCGAGACTCTGTCAGAGCAAACGCGTCTCAACGGACGCCAGGGTGTGCGCTATGCGCTGCAGGAAGGCATGACAGTAATGAACGCCGACACCATGCAGGAGGTCTCGGCAGATGGTCAGACCATGGGCGAAATCATGTTCCGCGGCAATATCGTCATGAAGGGATACCTCAAAAACCCCAAAGCCACTTCCGAAGCTTTTGCTGGGGGCTGGTTCCATACCGGGGACCTGGCCGTACTGGAAAGCGACCGCTATGTGAAGATCAAGGACCGCAGCAAGGACATCATCATCTCGGGTGGCGAGAACATCAGCTCGCTGGAAGTAGAAGATGCCCTGTACCGCCACCCTGCCGTGCTGACCTGTGCCGTGGTGGCCAAGTCAGACCCCAAATGGGGCGAAACGCCCGTGGCCTACGTGGAAGTGCGTGACGGCTCGCAAGTGACTGCGCAGGACCTGATTGAACATTGCAAGCTATTGCTTGCTGGTTTTAAAGTGCCCCGTGATATCCGCTTTGAGGCCATCCCCAAGACCTCAACGGGCAAGATTCAGAAGTTTGAATTGCGCAAGCGCACGGCGGAGTCGATCGCCTCTTAGCTACAGCGGCGGGGTAGAGATCAGCACCTCGTCCATCACCGTCAGCCCTTTGGCAACGCCCCTTGCACCTGCCAGGCGCAGTGGGCGCATGCCGTCGGCAACGGCCTGTCTGCGCATGGCGTCAATGCTGGAGTCTGCTGTGACTGTGCTCTTGAATTTTTCAGACACTACCAGCAACTCGTACAGGCCCATGCGGCCCAGGTATCCGGTCATTCGGCAATCCACGCACCCTACTGGCTTGTAGGGCTGGTAGCCTCCGTTAATCTGCCAGGGCTTGACAATCTGGTCTAGTGCTTCTCGCGGTGTGACTTCATCGCGCACTTTGCACTGCGGGCACAAGGTTCGCACCAGGCGCTGTGCCAGCACACCTAGCAGCGTGGCGTTGATCAGGTAAGGCGGAACACCCAGTTCCATCAGCCGCGTTACCGCCGAGGGTGCATCGTTGGTGTGCAGCGTGGAGAACACCAGATGACCGGTCAGAGCTGCCTGCACAGCCATATCCGCAGTCTCCTGATCACGAATCTCACCGACCATGATGATGTCGGGGTCCTGGCGCATCAGGGCGCGCAGGCCCTGCGGGAAACCAAAATCAAGCTGCGGCTGCACCTGGGTCTGATTGAAAGAAGGCTCAATCATTTCGATCGGGTCCTCCACGGTGCTCACATTCACCTCTTCGGTAGCCACACGCTTCAAGGTCGAATACAGCGTGGTGGTTTTGCCCGAACCTGTAGGGCCCGTCACCAGAATGATTCCGTGGGGCTGCTTGACCAGCGCTTCCCAACGCTCCGCATCGTGGCCGGAGAAACCCAAGGCATCCAGATCTTTGACCGCATTGTCCGGGTCAAAAATGCGCATCACCATTTTTTCGCCAAAGGCAGTGGGCAAGGTGGAAATACGCATCTCGATTTCATCACCACGCGGATTGCGCGTCTTGATGCGGCCGTCCTGGGGCCTACGACGCTCGATCAAATCCATACGCCCCAGAAGTTTGATGCGGGCCGTCATTGCATTGAGTACGCCCATTGGCATTTGGTAGACAGGGTGCAGGATGCCGTCGATACGAAAGCGGATCACGCCCTGCTCGCGCCGGGGCTCCAGATGGATGTCACTGGCACGCTGGTCGAAGGCGTACTGCCACAACCAGTCCACCACCTGCACCACGCTCTGGTCATTGGCATCGAGCTGCTTGTTGCTTTTACCAAGCTCCACCAGTTGCTCAAAACTGGCGTTGTTGTTGGAGCCAGATTTGTTGGCAGCGCGCACCGACTTGGCCAGCGCATAAAACTCTGCAGTAAAGCGCTGAATCTCCTGCGGGCTGGCCACCACGCGCCGAACACTACGGCGCGACTGGCGCTCGACCTCTTCCACCCAGTCGGTCACAAAAGGCTGGGCCGTGGCCACCGTAATTTCATGGGGACTGACCAGCACGGGGAGAATCCGGTGACGCTCCGCGTAGGCGGCCCCCATGGCGTCTGCGACTTTGCTCACGTCGACTTTGAGTGGGTCAATGCGCAAGTACTGAAGACCAGATATTCCGGCCAGCCACTGCGTCAGCGTCTCAATGTCCAAGGGCTTGTTGTCCGAGGCACGTCGCATGGACACGCTGGCCAGTCTGTCCATCGGATGCTGGGCGCTATGCGCCTGCGCACAGCGTGCCACCGTGCGGTGGGCTTCCTCAGCGGAGATCACTCCGTCTTCGTGCAGCCATTCCACCAGTTTGCGCAGTTCCAGCGGGCCGGGAACCATGCGCCGTGGTGCCTGCACCGGTTTCTCAGGTTTGTGGGCGGCACTCATGCGATCACCGGCTTGAATACGCGAACCCACTTGTCGGCCGGCAAGCCCCACTGGGCTTTGATCGCCTCTGCGCGCTCGGCCAGCAGTGAGCGCTTCGGGCGTGTCATGGTCCGCTGGGCCAGCACCACCGTGTTGCCCTCGCGGGTGGCTTTGAAGGTCCAGATGGCCTGTCTGCCAAAAGCCGCTGCGATCTTGTTGACACTGTTGTCAAAGCTGGAACTGCGCCCAAACAGATTGACAGTCATACAACCCTCCTCGGTCAGTGTGTTGCGGCAATCCGAATAAAACTCCGCGCTGTCGAGCACCGGAGCTGCCGCCTCTTCGTCGTACAAATCGACCTGCAGGGAATCTACCGTACCCTGCCAATGAGTCTGCTTGATTTCCTGTGCCGCGTCGCCCAGAACCACCTGCATGCGCGCCGAGTCTGCGGGCAACTTGAACCAGCCTCGGCAGGCGTGCAGAACCTGCGGGTTGAGTTCTATGGCGGTGGTGTTTTTCATACGCAGCTCTTTGGCGCAGAACTTGGTCAAGGACCCCGCACCCAGGCCCAGTTGCAGCGCCTGACGCTTGCCTACCGTGGCGGGATCCACAAACAGAAGCCACGCCATCATGCGCTGGATGTACTCGTGCACCAGTTTGTGGGGTTCGTCCACGAACATCGAGCCCTGTATCCATTCGCTGCCCAAATGAAGGTGGCGTATGGGGCCCTCTTCAGAGAAGTTGACCTCGGGGTACTGAATGTTTTCTTTTCTTGCCATGGGGATTTATACCAGCAGAGACGCCAGCTTCGGCAATGCCTGCCGCGCGTTCAAGCTGGTGGCCAGTGCCAGGTCTGCCAAAGATATCCCCCGCAATGCAGCAATAACTTCTGCGATGCGCGGCAGTTCCGCAGGGGTATTCACACCCTGAGCCATACCTGCAGCCCGGTCCTGTGCGGTGGTGTACAGCCAATGCGGGGGGATGTCGGGTGCGTCGGTTTCCAGCACCAGGCTCTCAAGGGGCAGCGTCTGAGCGAGATGGCGCAACTGCGTTGCACGTTCATATGTCACTGCGCCGCCAAAGCCCAGCTTGAACCCAAGATCGATAAAGGCCTGGGCCTGCACTTCGCTGCCGTTGAAGGCATGGGCAATGCCGCTCCAGGGCGGTGTGCCGTTGCCGCTACTGCCACCCACTTCGCGCAGGTACTTCAGCAACCGGTCCGCAGACCGACGCACATGCAAGACTACCGGCAGTCCAAACTTGCGGGCCATCACCACCTGTGCCCTGTAAATCTGCTCCTGCTTTTCGCGCATATCAGGGGAGCACAATGCAGGCACAAAAAAATCCAGCCCGATTTCGCCCACCGCCACCAGTCGGGGATCATCCTTGTGCTCTGCCAACTGGGCTTCAAGCAGGCGCAAGTCGTCTGGGCCAGCCCGAGGAACATACAGGGGGTGAATGCCCAGGCAGTAGCTGTCGTGCAGTGAGTGCGCGAGCATGCGCACCGCTTCAAAATTGGCTATTTCAACAGCCGGAATCACGCAATGCGCTACACCTTTGATAGCTGCTTGTGCTCGTACTTCGAGCGCTAGAGGCCGATTTGACTCACAAAACTCCGGGGCGTCCAAGTGGCAGTGGGTATCTATCCACTGCAGGCCCTGCATGTCAGGCAGCCTCCGCCGTATTGGCGTAAACCAGCCGCCCGGCCTGCAAATGGAGCTGTCGGTCACAGCGTGCAGCCAGGGTGGCATCGTGCGTCACCAGAACAAAGGCTGTGCCCTGGTCGCGCGCCAGTTGCAGCATGAGCGCAAACACACCGTCTGCGGTGGAGCGGTCCAGGTTTCCCGTCGGCTCGTCGGCCAGCACACAGTCGGGCTGGGTGACCAGGGCACGGGCAATGGCCACGCGCTGGCGCTCGCCGCCTGAAAGCTCTGCTGGGCGATGGTGGGCGCGGTCTTGCAAACCCACTGCTGCTAGCATTTTCATAGCTCGCTGTGCACATTCCGCGGGCGCCAGACGGCGAATCGTCAATGGCATCGCTACGTTGTCGAGTGCGCTGAATTCGGGCAGCAGGTGGTGAAACTGGTAGACAAAGCCCAGATGCATATTGCGCAAGCGGCCCTGCTCCGCCGCACTGGCTTGGCCCATAGTGCGGCCCAGCAACTCCACCGAACCGCTGGTGGGCGCGTCCAGCCCACCCATCACGTGCAGCAAGGTGCTCTTTCCTGAACCCGAAGCACCCACAATGGCCAGCGTCTCGCCCCGGTGGACCGTCAAATCCACGCCTTGCAGCACGGTCACATCCAGTCGGCCCTCAACAAACCGCTTGGTCAGCCCTTGGGCGCGCAAGACGACCTCGTTCGAAAGGGGATTGGCTCTCGTCTTCTCAGATGCTAGGTCAGCGACCAGCTGGTAATGGGCCGCAGCAGTGGCTGGCAATACCGATGGCGCAGCAGTTTCATTCATAGCGCAGTGCCTCGGCGGGGTTGACCTGGCTGGCACGCCAGCTCGGGTAAAGCGTAGCGACAAATGCCATCAGCAGGGAAATGACGGCAATCGGCAATATGTCGCCTTGCTGAGGGTCACTGGGCATGCGGCTGATCAGGTAGATGTCTTGCGGCAAGAAGTTGGCTCCCAACAGACGCTCCAGGGCAGGCACGATCACATCGATATTGAAAGCCACGCCTAAGCCCAGCAGCAGTCCGGCCAGGGTGCCAATCACCCCCACCATCGCCCCCTGCACCACAAATATGCCCATGATGCTGCCCGGACTCGCGCCCAGCGTTCGCAAAATGGCAATGTCGGCGCGCTTGTCGGTCACCGTCATCACCAGCGTGGACACCAGATTAAAGGCTGCCACCGCCACGATGAGGGTGAGGATGATGAACATCATGCGTTTTTCCACCTGCACCGCCGCAAACCAGGTGCGGTTCTGGCGCGTCCAGTCGCGAATCGACAGGTCGCCAGTCAGGCTGCGGCTCAGCTCGTCGGCCACCCATCGCGCTTCATGCAGGTCGCGCAGCTTCAGACGCACCCCGGTGGGGCCCTCCAGCCGAAAAATCTTTGCAGTATCTTCCCAGTGCGCAAAAGCCATGGCAGAGTCGTATTCAAAGTGGCCGGAATCAAACGTACCCACCACGGTCATTTGCTTGAGTCTAGGGACCACCCCCGCCGGAGTGACCTGCCCGCTGGGGGCCACCAGAGTCACCTTGTCACCGGTGCGCACGCCCAAGGAACGGGCCAGTTCATTGCCCAGCACCACGCCAAAACTGCCGGGCTCCAGTTGGGCCAAGACCGCCTGCTGGGCACCGGAGGCCAAATCTGTCACTTCATGCTCCAGGGCCGGATCGATGCCCCGCACAACAATGCCTTTCATGTCCTCGCCCCTTGCCAGCAGTGCCTGAGCTGCTATAAAAGGTGCGGCACCAATCACCTGCGGATTGGCTTTGGCCTGCCTTAGCGTCCGGGCAATGTCTGGCAGCGCCTGGCCGCCTCGGGCATATACCTCGATGTGCGACACCACGCCGAGCATGCGGTCCCGCACTTCTTTCTGAAAGCCATTCATCACACTGAGCACAATGATCAACGCCGCCACACCCAGTGCAATGCCCAGCATGGACACGCCGGAGATAAATGAGATAAACCCATTGCGGCGTGAGGACCGCCCTGCTCGGGTGTAGCGCCAGCCAATCAGCAGCTCGTAGGGGATCATGCGAAAAACCATTCCATAGGGTCACGATTGTGGCATCCCCGTGCAGTGTCCCTTTCGCCCATGCAGGACAATGCGCGCATGCATCTACTTATCGCGCACGCAGCCCCTGCCGGACCGCAGTGCCAGGCCGCCTTGGACTCTGTGCCACCGCTTTTGAAACTGCCACACCTCACGGCGCTGCTGAGTCAGCTGAGCCTCACAGACCAGCGCAATGGCAGCCCAGAGTCCATGACCCCCCTTCACGAACGGATTCGAGCCCAATCCGAGGGGCTGGATGGCCCGGACGGTCTGATGCCTTGGGCCGCCCAAGAGGCGCAGAGTCTCGGCCTGGAAGTTGCGGGCAGCGCCTGGGCATGGATTACGCCCTGCCATTGGCAAATCAACACTGACCATGTCGTGATGCTGGAGCCGCAGGAGCTGGCGCTCACCGCGCAAGAGTCATCTACGCTGATGGAGGCCATGCGCGAGTATTTTGCGGAAGATGGCATCACTTTGTACCCCAGCCAGTGCGCAAACCGGGTCGGCTGGCTGGCCCAGGGAGAAGTGTTTCGGGGGCTGGCTACCGCCTCGTTGGAGCGTGTCCGTGGTGCAATCGTTGACCGCTGGATGCCGCGCGAGTCGGGTGCCAAGGTGCTGCGCCGCCTGCAGAACGAAATGCAGATGTTGCTCTACAGGCACCCGGTCAACGATGCACGGCTGGCAGCCAAACAAAGCCCGGTCAACTCTTTCTGGATCAGCGGTACGGGAGACCTGCCGACCCGCCACAACGGGAAGCAAAGCAACACCGCGCCCGCGCTCAACTTGCCGTTTGTTATGAACGATGACCTGCGCGCCAGTTCGGTGCAAGACGATGCAGCAGCCTGGCTTCTGGCCTGGGAGCAACTCGATCAAGGTCTTGTCAAACCTCTGCTGGACGGATCGAAGTCGGGGAAATCGGTTCAACTCACCCTGTGCGGCGACAAAGCCGCCTTCACTTACAGCTTGCAACCCCAGAGCTTTTGGAAGCGCATTCAGCTCCGGCTCAGCCCCCCTTCTGTTGCCCCATTGCTGACCCAACTATGAATATCATCCCCCGCGACATTCCCCCGCGAGCCGTCTGGGCG
>CAJBMJ010000231.1 GCA_903954045.1 uncultured beta proteobacterium
TCCCCCTACGCGGACGACGCCCCGCAAATACCCACCAGCCTGCCGGAAGCGCTGCAAGCACTTCAAGCAGACCCCGTGCTCAACCAGGGATTGGGTGTCGACTTTGTGCGCTACTTCTGCCGCATCAAACAATCAGAAGCCCAACGCCATGCCGCCGCTGAAGACGTTACGGATTTCGAGCGACGGGAGTACTTCAGCCGGTTTTGAGGCCTGATTTGCTACAAAATGTATAGCTTCTTGTGCATACACGGCGTGCGCTGAAAGCCATTTTTATTTGTTATTTTTGCAGGCGCGCAAAGGTTTTGCGGAACTTGGCCACCTTGGGCGCGGCCACCGCCATGCAATAACCCTGGTTGGGATTGCGGGCAAAAAAGTCCTGGTGGTAGTCCTCTGCAGGCCAATAGTTGGTCATGGGCACAAGCTCGGTCACTATGGGGCGGTTGTAAACACCGCTGGCACCGATTTCTGCAATCACCTCGCGGGCCACGGCTTCCTGCTCTGGCAGGGTGAAGTAAATGCCGCTGCGGTACTGGGTACCGGTGTCGTTACCCTGGCGATTGAGCGTGGTAGGGTCGTGGATGACAAAGAAGATCTCCAGCACTTCCCGGGCGCTGACCTGGGCGGGGTCGTACACCAGTTTCACCACTTCGTTGTGGCCTGTGCTTCCGGTGCAGACTGCTTCGTAACTTGGCTGCGCCAGGTGACCATTGCTGTAGCCAGACTCCACATCCATAACGCCCCTCACCTGCACGAACACCGCTTCGGTGCACCAGAAGCAACCGCCCCCGAGAACCAGGGTTTGAAAATGATCGGACATAAAACTCCTTGAAAATGCTGGATGCGCTCACGCTGCAATCAGTGCCGCGCATCTTACGGGCCGCGTCAAATCAGCGCCTGCAAGCGGTCTTTGCCAAAAATTTACCGACTCCGCATGGGGGAATGCAGCACTCTGAATTGACAATCCTCGTACCCAAAGCTACATTAATAACCAATCAGTCAGTAATTTAATGTCCGTCATTTCCCTCTGCGAAATCACTGCCCAGGTCCGGGCCAAGCGCGAACGCCGCAAAGAAGCCCGTCCGGGGGAACTGCTGTCTGCCGCCCTTGAACTGTTTGTGGAAAAGGGATTTGCAGCCACCCGCGTAGAAGAAGTTGCCAAACTGGCCGGGGTTTCCAAGGGCACACTGTTTTTGTACTTCCCAAGCAAGGAAGACCTTTTCAAAGCCGTGGTGCGCGAAAACATATCGGGCCGCTTTTCGGAATGGTCCGACGAACTCGAGAGTTTTCAGGGCAGCAGTGCAGAGCTGTTGCGCTATTGCATGTCGAGCTGGTGGGAACGCTTGGGCTCCACACGGGTGAGCGGCATACCCAAGTTGATGATGAGTGAGGGGAAAAACTTCCCTGAACTGGCAGCTTTCTATGAGCAAGAGGTGATGCGTCCCGGCGACGAGTTGATCCGGCGCATACTGCAACGCGGTGTTTCGAGTGGCGAGTTCCGGCCCATCGACATGAAGTACGGCGTCTATCTGGTGCTGGCACCCATGCTATTCATGACCATGGCATTGCACTCCTGCGGTCCCTGGTCCGACCCCGAATCACCACTGGTTCCGCAGGAATACATTGCGATGCAGGTCGATACCCTGTTAAACGGGCTTTGCACCCAATCGCCTGCACCTCAAACACTTTCCTCTTAAAGAAAACTGAATCACCATGAAGCGCTGGTTGAAATGGATTGCCGCCGTCGTATTGATAGCCCTGCTGGCCGCTGGCGTACTGCGTGCGCTTTCAGCGCGAAAAGCCTCCAAGGAGGCGCTCGAAGCCCAGCAAGCGATGCAAAAGACGCAGGCCAGTCTGGCACTCTCGGCCAAAGACATAGTGGCCGTTCGGATGCTCGAACTGACGCAGGGGCTTGAGATTTCAGGTCCGCTCAAGGCCGTGAACTCGGCGTTCGTCAAGGCCAAAGTGGCCGGTGAATTGCAGGGCATGACACTTCGTGAAGGTGACTACGTCAAGGCGGGCCAAGTGCTTGGACGTGTAGACCCCAGCGAGTACCTGTCGCGAACCAAACAAGCCCAGCAACAGGCCCAGAGTGCCAAAGCGCAGGTGGAAATTGCACAACGCAGTTTTGACAACAATCGTTCGCTGGTCGAACAAGGGTTTATCTCCAAAACTGCTCTTGAAACATCTGCCTCCAGCCTGGCTTCAGCCCAGGCCAATTTCCAGGCCGCCCAGGCTGCGGCTGACGTGGCGGGCAAATCGCTGGAAGACACCTTTTTGCGCGCTCCCATCGCGGGCCAGATCGCGCAGCGCCTGGCGCAGCCGGGTGAGAGGGTGGCTATTGAAGCCCGCATCCTGGAAGTCGTAGACCTGAGCCGCCTGGAACTTGAAGCCAACCTGAGCGCTGCGGACTCCATGGCTGTCAAAGTGGGCCAAACGGCGCGACTGACTGTGGAGGGTGCACCCCAACCCCTGACTGCCAAAGTAGCGCGCATCAACCCCAGTGCTGTGGCAGGCAGCCGGGCGGTGTTGGCCTACCTGTCGTTGGACTCCAGCCTGGGCTTGCGCCAGGGGCTTTTTGCCCAGGGTTTGCTCGCAACCGGCGCAGCCCGCGCGCTGGCTTTGCCGCTTAGTGCAGTGCGAACCGACAAGCCACAGCCCTACGTACAGTTAATCAAAGACGGCAAAGTGGTTCACGCCACGGTAACCATCGGTGCCAGAGGCGAGGCGCAGGGCCAAACCATGGTTGCGATAGGCAATATCACCGAAGGCGCTGAAGTCATCAGTGGCACCGTGGGTCCGGTGCGCGAAGGAACGCTGGTCAAACGCAATCAGGGTGCCAAGTAAATGTGGTTTACCCGCGTTTCCCTTCATAACCCGGTCTTTGCGACCATGGTCATGCTCGCACTGGTGGTGCTGGGCATGTTTTCGTTTCAGCGGCTTCAGGTTGACCAGTTCCCGAATATCGACTTTCCCGTGGTGGTGGTGATTACCGATTACCCGGGCGCATCGCCGGAAATCGTGGAGAGCGAGGTCTCCAAAAAAATTGAAGAAGGTGTCAATTCGATTGCGGGTATCAATGCCTTGACGTCTCGCAATTACGAGAGCCAAAGCGTTGTGGTGATTGAATTTGGTCTGCACATCGATGGGCGCAAGGCTGCCGAAGACGTACGCGAAAAAGTGGCATCGATCAAGCCCAGTTTGCGCACCGAGGTCAAGGAGCCGCGTGTGTTGCGCTTTGACCCATCCGCCCGTGCCATCTGGTCGGTTGCCGTCCTGCCGGACAGCAAAACGCAGGGTGCCAAAACCATGAATGCGGTGGAGTTGACCAACTGGGCCGAGCAGACCTTCAAGCGGCGGCTTGAAAACGTGCGCGGAGTCGGTTCGGTCACCGTGGTGGGTGGTACCAAGCGCGAAATCAACATCTACCTCAACCCGCAGGCTCTTGAATCTTTTGGTATCACACCGGAGCAAGTGGTCAGCGCAGTACGTAACGACAACCAGGACTTGCCCGTAGGAACCATCCATTCCTCAGAACAGGAGCGCGTCATACAAATTCAGGCCCGTATGGAGCGGCCAGAAGATTTTGGCCGCATCATTGTGGCCCGCAAAAACGGTGCGCCAGTGCGCGTGGACCAGTTGGCCCGCGTCGCCGACGGTGCGCAGGAAATCGAGAATCTGGCTCTTTATAACGGCGAGCGTACCCTGATGCTCACGGTACAGAAGTCGCAGGACGAAAACACCATTGCGGTGGTGGATGGCCTGGTCAAAACGCTGGCCGAGGTACAGAAGCAATTGCCGCCCGGTCTTCGGCTTGAACAGGTGACCGATGGCTCCCGCCAGATTCGCGTCTCGGTAGAGAACGTGCGACGCACACTGATTGAAGGCGCTGCGCTCACGGTCTTGATCGTGTTTTTGTTCCTGAACTCATGGAGGTCCACGGTCATTACCGGACTGACATTGCCGATCGCTCTGATCGGCACTTTCCTGTTCATGAACCTGTTTGGCTTCACCATCAACATGATCACACTCATGGCCCTGAGCCTGTGTGTGGGCCTGCTGATTGACGATGCGATTGTGGTGCGAGAAAACATCGTGCGCCACGTCCAGATGGGCAAGGGCGCCTACCAAGCATCGCTGGACGGTACGCAGGAGATCGGCTTGGCCGTGCTGGCAACCACCCTGTCCATCGTGGCCGTTTTCATGCCCATCGGTTTCATGGGCGGCATCATCGGCAAGTTTTTCCACCAGTTCGGCATCACCATCGTGGCCGCAGTGCTGATCTCCATGTTCGTGAGCTTCACGCTAGACCCCATGCTCTCGAGCATCTGGCATGACCCCAGTATCGAAGAGCACATGCAACACAAGGCGCCGAAAACCTTTTACGACAAAACCATAGGGCGGGTGACTGGATGGTTTGAAACTGCCACCGACGCAATGGCTGAGACTTACCAGAGTATTCTGCGTTGGTCCCTGGTGCACAAACTCAAGACCGTATTTCTGGCTGGGGCGATTTTTATCGTCAGCATTTTCATGGTGCCTTTGCTAGGCACCGAATTTGTTCCCAAGGCCGACTTCTCTGAAACCAACGTCAGCTTTTACACCCCGGTGGGATCGTCACTGGAAGTGACCGAGGAAAGGGCTCGTCAGGTAGAGGCCGTCATTCGAGCGTTCCCCGAGGTGCGCTACACCCTGACCACCATCAACACGGGCAATGCGCAGGGCAAGATATACGCCAGTGTCTACATTCGCCTGGTAGACCGAAAAGAGCGCAGCGTCAGCGTGGACCAGATGTCGGTAACGCTGCGTGATCGTCTGAAAGAAGTTTCCGGTATCACCGTGACCCATGCCGGTTTGCTTGACCCCATGGGTGGTCAAAAGCAGCTCGTGTTTTCCATCCAGGGCCCCGACAGCGCCGAGCTGGAGCGACTGACCACCCTGACTCTGGAGAGCATTCGATCCGTTCCAGGTCTGGTGGACCTGGATTCGACCATCAAGCCCAACAAACCGACCTTGGACATTCAGGTGCGCCGGGACGTGGCATCCGACCTGGGCCTGAGCGTGGCGCAAATTGGAAGCGCTCTGCGCACCCTGGTCTCCGGTCAGACCGTTGGCAACTGGCGCGCCCCGAATGACCAGACCTACGATGTCAATGTGCGACTGGCGCCCGATGCCCGCAATACCCCGCAGGATATGGAACGCATGCCCTTTACTGTGGGGGCCAATGCCGACGGAAGCCCGCGTATCGTGCGCCTCAATCAAGTGGCCAAGGTCGTGGAAAGCACCGGGCCCAACCAGATCAACCGCCGCGACCTTACCCGGGAAGTGGCCCTTAGTGCCAACGTATCTGGACGGTCGGCAGGCGAAGTCTCCGCTGACATCGCCAAAATCATGGACACGATTGCCATGCCCCCCGGCTATAGCTACAAGTTCACCGGGTCTACCAAAGACATGGGCGAGGCCTTCGGCTATGCCATTTCTGCACTGGTGCTCGCCATCGTATTTATTTACATGATTCTGGCCAGCCAGTTCAAGAGCTTTTTGCAGCCGCTTGCCCTGATGACCGCCCTGCCCCTCACCCTGATTGGCGTGGTGCTGGCGCTGCTGATGTTTAACTCCACTCTGTCGATGTTCTCGGTCATTGGGGTCGTGATGCTGATGGGCCTGGTGACCAAAAACGCCATTCTTCTGGTGGACTTTGCGATTCGCGCCCGTGAAGACGGCATGGAACGCACCGAGGCCTTGCTCATGGCGGCTAAGGTGCGGCTTCGCCCCATCCTGATGACCACGCTGGCCATGATATTTGGCATGGTCCCGCTGGCCTTTGCGCTGACCGAAGGCTCCGAGCAACGTGCCCCCATGGGACAGGCCGTCATCGGCGGAGTCATCACCTCGTCTTTGCTGACCTTGGTGGTGGTTCCGGTGGTGTATTGCTATATGGATGATCTGGCCCAATGGATTCGAAGGGCTTGGAACGGTGCTGCCCCATCAGCCCGGTAAAATTGGCTACAATCGCTAAACATACCCCATGGAGTATTAAAATGAACATCGAACAAGCCCGTTTCAACATGGTTGAGCAGCAAATCCGCCCCTGGAACGTGCTCGATACCGCCATTCTCGACTCTCTGTCGGTCGTAAAACGCGAAGATTTTGTGCCAGCGGCCTATAAGAATCTGGCCTTCGCTGATATTGAAGTTCCCTTGGGCCAAGGGCAATGCATGTTGTTTCCGCGTCTGGAAGCCCGCATGGTCCAGGACCTTGCGGTGCAAGCCCATGAAACCGTGCTGGAAATAGGCTCCGGCTCCGGCTACATGGCAGCATTGCTGGCGCACCGTGCCAAACGCGTAGTCTCTCTGGAAATCAATGCCGAGTTGGCCAATCTTGCGCGCACCAATCTGCGCAACGCAGGCGTGCAGAACGCAGAAGTGCGCCACGCGGACGGTTCCGTCGCTACACCGGCGGAAGGTAATTTCGACGCCATTTTGATGAGCGGCTCTGTGGCTGCCATCCCCCAGAGTTTGCTGAATCTGTTGTCGGTGGGTGGACGTCTGATCGCCATAGTCGGTGACGAACCCATCATGTGTGCCACCATCGTCACCCGCACCAGCGCCACCGAGTTTCGTACCGTGAAGCCCTGGGATTGCGAAGCACCGCGCCTGCAAAAGTTCACTGAAAACTCGCAATTCGCGTTCTGATGCGCGACAGCAAATTTCCATGATCGTTCAAATTCGACCCAAAGACCTTGATAGTTGGCTGCAAGATGCCCGCAATCACGGCGAGCCTGTTGTGCTCGACGTGCGCGAACCGATTGAGCTTCAGCGCGCCAGTGTCAAGAAAGATGGGTTTTCATTGGTAACGATCCCTATGGGCGTGATACCGCTGCGTCTGGCAGAACTGAAGCCGGGTCAACCAGTGGCCTGCCTATGCCACCACGGTGGCCGCAGCATGCAAGTCGCCAATTTCCTGATGCAGCGTGGATTCACCCACGTTGCCAATATCGCTGGCGGAATTCATGCCTGGTCCGCAGAGCGTGACACTTCCATCGCTACCTACTGATTTCCAACGAAAGATTGCCATGTACCGCTCAAGCCCACCGTCAACTTTGCGCCTGATTCCTTTGTTGCTGGCTCTGGCAGGCACGACGGCATCCGTGCAGGCCCAGAGTCTGGTCGATCTGTACACGGCCGCGCGCGGGTTTGATGCCAGCTACCAGTCTGCCAAGTCGCAGTACGATGCCTCTCTGGCCAGGGGTGAGCAGGCCAAAGCAGGCATGCTTCCTACAGTAGGTCTTTCTGCGGTGGCCAGCCAGACCACCCAGGACAGCAGCATCTCCAGCCAAAACCGCACTTACAACACGCAATCTGCCACCATTGCGGCGTCACAACCGCTGTACCGGCCTGTCAACTGGGCCAATTACGAGCAGGGCAAAAAGCAGCTGGACCTGGCCCAGGCCCAGTTGCTGCAGGCCGAGCAAGACCTGATCGTGCGGGTGAGCCAGGCCTACTTCGATGTTCTGGCGTCCACCGATACGCTGGCCTTTGTGAGAAGCCAAAAGGCTGCAGTCGCCGAGCAGTTGGCGTCTGCCAAACGTAATTTTGAGGTGGGTACATCCACCATCACCGACTCCCGCGAAGCCCAGGCACGTTTTGACCTGGTCGTAGCCCAGGAACTTGCAGCTGACAATGATTTGCGCGTGAAAAAAATCGCACTCAATCAGTTGGTAGGGCAAGCCAATGCAGAACCCAAACCCTTGTTGGCGCCGGTTCAGCTCAAGGAAGTGGAGCCTGCTGACGTAGACCAATGGGTTCGTCAGTCCGAGAGCAGCCATCCCGGCCTCAAGCAGCTGGAAGTGGCATTGGATGTTGCCAAGCTGGAAACCCAAAAAGCGCAAGCGGGCCACAAGCCCACACTGGACCTCACCGGCAGCTACACCTCCGTGAATAACAATGGCAGCTCTACCAGTAGCTCAGATGTGCGGATCAATCAGGGGGTTATTGGCCTGAGTTTTAATCTACCGCTGTTCGCCGGATTTGCGGTTCAAAACCGGGTCCGTGAAACCCTGGCACTGGAAGACAAAGCCCGCACAGACCTGGAAGCCAGCAAGCGCACGGTGGCCCAAGGAGCACGCACGGCCTACTTCGGCGTGCAGTCCGGCTTGGGGCAGGTGAAGGCGTTTGAAGCCGCTGAAGCCTCCAGCCAGAGCGCCCTGGACGCCAACAAGCTGGGTTACCAGGTAGGTGTACGCATCAATATTGATGTGCTCAACTCCCAAAGCCAGTTGTTTGACACCAAGGCCAAACTGGCCAAAGCGCGCTATGACGTCCTGATGGGCGGATTGAAGCTTCGCCAGGCTTCCGGCACGCTCAAGGCAGACGACCTGCAACCGGTCAACGCGCTGCTGGCGAAGTAAGCATTTTTCGCAAGGCTGCCGTGGTGCGCTGAGCTGCTCCCCGGTGGGCCAGTCCGAGCTGCAGCGACGCCTCGCGCGCAGTTTGCAGTTCGGTCGATTGGCTCAAGCGTGTGGCACGCTCAACCGCAGCACCCATGTCGCTCACCTCA
>CAJBMJ010000232.1 GCA_903954045.1 uncultured beta proteobacterium
CGTAAAAAGTGGGCTGGCAACTGGCGCTCGAAAAAGCGCGAAAGATAGGAGCCGATTCCCATGGCAAACAGGTAGGCACCAATCACGGTGCTGAACTGCATCACTGAGTCACCCAGCAAATAGGAGGCCAACGCCCCTGCCGCCAGTTCGTACACCAGCCCGCAGGCCGCCACCACAAAAACAGACACCAGCAGCGCCAGCTCTACGGGGCGTGGTGCGGGCGCAGTGTGATCAGTGGGCTTCATGTACCGTGAGTGCAAGGTCTGGCGTCAATACAAGGGCAATTATGAGCACCATCAGCGCGCAGTTCTCTACCGATTGTCATGCTTCGTACGCTAGCGCATGGACTCCATCACGTTCAGACAGAAGAATCAGACCTAGACAAGCCGTCTATACCAATATGGAAAAAGTCAAAACAAATCTGATTCAAGTCAACGCCTTGCGCCGAACAGTGACGTAGCGTTACAGGCTAAAGAGTCGCTTTCCAAATGACAAACATCAAGGCCCGACCAATCGTCAGCAAACAACTCATGCGTCAACATTGGCCAACCATATTGGTCACCGTCGTTGCGCTGATTGGGCTGTTCATCGTGTGGCAGTTGCTGCAGCAACGCCGGGAGCAAAACCTGCGCGACATCTTTGTGCATGAATCGCAGCGCATCACTACCAAGATAGACGAGCGCGTTTCGGCCTATGGCCAGATTCTGCGTTCAGGTGCTGGCTTGTTTGCCGCTACGGAAAAGGTAGACCGCGCAGAATGGGCGACTTTTGTTGAAAAGCTCGATCTGGATCAGTCCTACCGCGGTATCCAAGGCGTTGGTTTTTCTTTGTACATCCCCAAACTAAAACTGGCTGCGCATCAAAGTGAGATGCGTAAGCTTGGTTTCCCCGATTACGTCGTCAAGCCTGAGGGCGACCGCGACGAGTACACCAGCATCATTTACCTTGAACCTTTTTCTGGACGCAATTTGCGCGCCTTTGGTTACGACATGTATTCAGAGGCCACGCGCAATGCGGCAATGGCGCACGCACGCGACGTGGGTGACGTTATATTTTCCGGCCGGGTAAAACTGGTGCAGGAAACCAAAGCCGATGTTCAGGCCGGACTACTTGCTTATTACCCTGTGTACCGCAACAGCGCACTCACGCAAACCATCGAACAGCGGCGCGCTGCACTGGTTGGCTGGGTGTACAGCCCCTACCGCATGAACGACCTGATGGCGCCGATTCTTGCCGAAGAGCTGGATACAGTCCGGTTGCAAATATTTGACGGCGATGCAGTGTCTGATGCGCATTTGCTCTACGACAGCGAGCAGGGCATTGCTGCCCAAGCGGTGGCGAGCGGAGATAGCTTCACCTTCACCCAAAAGCTTGAACTGTCCGGACGCTACTGGACCTTGCGCTACACCACCTTGCCAGGGTTTGCGGCCACCCAGCGGTTTTCATCAGAGTGGGGCGACTTGGCAACGCTGCTGCTTGTCGGCATGCTCGTGCTGGGTTTGTCTGGTTCGCTCATCGGTACGCGTCGGCGTGCCGAAGCCATTGCCCAACAATTGATCGGCGATTTACGTGTTAGCGAGCAACGCTACGACGCACTTTTCGCGAAGTCTCGTGTACCGATGATGTTGATTGATCCCATTGACGGTCAAATTCTTGAAGGCAATGCAGCGGCAGCCGATTTTTACGGCTATCGCCTTGACCAATTGAAGGCCATGAACATTGGCCAGATCAACATCCTGACATCCGTCCAGATCGCTACCGAGATGCAATTGGCCGTCAATGAGCAACGGGCGTATTTCAACTTCTCTCACCGCCTGGCCGACGGCAGCATCCGCGATGTTGAAGTGCATTCCGGACCGATCGAGGTGCACGGACGTCACTTGCTCTACTCGATAGTTGTTGACGTGACCAAGCGACGCCATGCAGAGGAGGCAATGGTGCAGCAAAGCCAGCGTATGTCCAACATTTTGTGGGGCACAGGGGTGGGGACCTGGGAGTGGAATGTGCAAACCGGCGAAACCCGCGTTAACGAACGCTGGGCCGAGCTGATCGGCTACACCCTGGACGAACTGGCCCCAGTCAGCATCGCGACCTGGATGAAGTACGCCCACCCTGATGATTTAGCAGCCTCAGGTGCAGCGCTAGAAAAGCACTTTGCTGGTGAAATTGACTATTACGAATGCGAGTCGCGCATGCGGCACAAGGACGGGCATTGGATCTGGGTACTCGACCGGGGCAAGCTGGTCAGCCGCACACCCGATAGGCTTCCTGAATGGATGGCTGGCACGCACACTGACATCACCGTTCGCAAAAGTATGGAAATTGAAATACGCCAACTGGCCTACTTTGATGCCCTCACCGGCCTACCAAACCGCCGCCTGCTCAATGATCGGCTGAACCACGCTATGGCCAGCAGCAAGCGCAACGGGCTGTATGGGGCGTTGATGTTTTTGGACCTGGACAACTTTAAGCCGCTGAATGACACCCACGGGCATGTTGTTGGCGATTTGCTGCTGATCGAGGTGGCCCACCGACTGAGCGCCTGCGTGCGTGAGATGGACACTGTGGCCCGCCTGGGCGGAGATGAGTTTGTTGTGATGCTCAGCGAGCTAGAGGCAGACAAAGCTCAAGCCACTGCACAGGCCGGCGCTGTGGCTGAGAAAATTCGTGCCACCCTGGCTGAGCCCTACCATTTGACGGTGGTCCAGTCAGGTGAAGAGGAAAAGTCTGTGGAACACCGTTGCAGCGCCAGCATTGGCTTAGTCATGTTTATCGACCACGAGGCCAGTCAGGCTGATTTGTTGAAATGGGCTGATGCGGCCATGTACCAGGCCAAGGATACGGGACGCAACAAGGTCAGTTTTTATCTTAACGACCCAAAGCGGTAGAAACCCGCCCGGCGCGATGAATTCCTTAAGTCAACGGACACCTTCGTTCCGTGGGTTGCGCTGTACCCAGTCATCGAACAGTCGCCTTTGGGTAACAACAGTGAAGAAGCAATCTGGAATTGTTGGCGCGGAATAATTTGCATCCAGTAACATCCCACCATGGGAAATCGTAAGGTGATGAAAATGAGAAAAATCTCTGCCTTTCGCACAGGCGTTGCCATCCTGATCTGCCTATTCGCAACGCTTAGTCCTGCTGCCCGTGGCGAGGAAATCAAGATTGGTGGGACCGGCAACGCATTGGGAACTATGCGTTTGCTGGGTGAAGCGTTTAACAAGAAGTACCCCAACACAACACAACAGTAACTGTGATGGGTAGCATTGGCACCAGCGGTGCAATCAAGGGGGTTCCTAGAGGGGCTGTCGATATCGGTGTTGCATCGCGTTCGCTCACAGATGAAGAACTCACCACGGGTATGGTTGCTGTCGAATATTCCAGATCGTTAACCGTGCTGGCCGTCGCCAGCAAGCTGAAGGTGACTGCGATTACCAGAGAACAGCTTGCCGATTTCTACACCGGAAAACTTGCAAAGTGGCCCGATGGCACCCCCGTCCGACCGGTCCTGCGCCAGCCCGGAGATGACAATACCAAGCAGATCAAAAGCCTCTCGCCAGACATCGAAAAGGCATTGCTTGCCGCTGAGCGGCGCGAAGGTCTGGCATTCGCCGTGATTGACCAGGAAGCTGCCGACAAGATCGAGAACATTCCCGGAGCAATCGGCGTGAGCACACTCGCGTTGATCAAGTCGGAAGGTCGCGCCTTGCGTGCCCTGAAGCTGGACGGCGTGGATCCGACCGAACAAAACGGTGCCACAGGCGCCTACCCGCTGATCAAGCGTTTCTTTTTCATCACCCAGAAATCCCCGTCACCCAGCGTGCAACAGTTCATCGCGTTTGTGAACTCACCGACTGGGCAGGAAGTCTTGACGAAGAACGGGCAATGGCGTCCTTGACAATTCGCAGCACCATCTGAGGCCAAGTCAGTATGTCTTTGCGCGTTGATGATCATGCAACAAGGGTTATCAATCGCCTGGCCATTTTCATTGCCATCGTTGTGGCAATCAGTCTGCCAGTGGGCTATGCATTGACATCACTTGCCAGCGCATCTGCCGCATTGGAGTTCAAGGCCAAGGTTAAGGCTTCAGCATTGAACGGACTAATCGCCAACAGTCCCGAAATTTGGATGCTCGCCGAAAATCGCATTCAGGGCCTGATTTCGCGTGAGCCGGTGCCACTAGAAGACGAACTGGTACCGCTCTCAAGATGCTGTCTGATCAGTAATTCCGGATGCAGACCCCAGCCCATTCCAGCCAGCGAAGCAGCCACGAATGCCTGCGAAGACGGCAGGGTGTGCCGTGGTAATTCCACATGGCGACGGCATATGCGCCGCACCCAGCGCGACTGAAGCTCATCCTTGGAATTGAACACGAGGCTGGGTGCCGCGGCCAGAATGCTTGCACCAACCCTCTTGGCAAAAAATTGCGCCATAAAGGCTGGACTGGCAGCCGCCAGATAGCGCATTGCTCCCAGTGGGCGACTGTTGCAGCCCGTGGCAGGGCGTGCAGTGCCGGTGACTGCAGCCAACACTCTTCCGCAGCGCAGCCACTCCGACGTGTGGTCCTGGTCGTCCACCGCAACATCCATCAGGACGGGGGCCTTGGCTGCAAACACCGCCACAGCCGGAGCAAACCATGTGGCCAGACTGTCGGCATTGACCGCAATGGGCAGCGGCACACGGGTATCGCCGCCCTGCCCCACAGCAGGCACTTCACTGGTGAGCCCATGCTCCAACAGACGCACACGGTCTACATGCTGGCAAAGACGCCGTCCTGTCTCGGTGGCTTGGCAGGGCTGCCCGCGCACCACCAGAGCACAGCCCATGCGCTCCTCCAGCAAGCGAATGCGCTGAGAGATGGCTGACGGGGTCACATGCAGTGCACGTGCGGCCCGCTCAAAGCTGCCCTCGCGCACAACGGTGGCCAGCGCGGCAAGCGATGTGTAGTCCAGCATGAAATTAGTTTTCCTTAATCCAGTGAAGGAATGATAGTTTGTCTTCATTTGTGAAGGCTGGCATTCTCGGGGCATGACGAATCTGCCAGAGACCTTTGCAACCATCGCCCCCGTCTTTATGCAGGGCCTGGCCCTGAGCTTCGGGCTCATCGTGGCCATTGGCGCACAAAACGCATTTGTACTTCGCCAGGGCTTGCGCCGCGAGCATGTGGGTGCTGTGGTGCTGTTCTGCGGCCTGGCTGATGCGGTGCTGATTGCGGCGGGCGTCTTCGGAATGGCCAAGGCCCTGGGCGAGCACCAAGACTTCGCCCGCGCACTGGCATTGGCTGGCGCAGTGTTTCTGGCCACCTATGGCTGGCAGGCGCTGCGCCGTGCCCGCCAATCCAATCAGCTACGCACTGAAGAAGCCGGCGCCGGCTTGCGATTGGGGGGCGCCATTGCCCAGGCTGCAGCCTTTACCTTGCTTAATCCCCATGTGTACCTGGATACCGTGCTGCTGGTAGGCAGTATTGGTGCGCAACAACCGATCGCCCTGCGTCCCTGGTTTGTGGCGGGGGCGAGCATTGCAAGTCTGTTCTGGTTTGCCATGTTGGGGTTTGGCGCACGTTGGCTGGCCCCGTGGTTTGCCAAACCCAAGGCGTGGCAAGTGCTGGATGCCCTGATTGGCGTAACCATGTGGTTGCTGGCACTCTTATTGGTAAAGCATGCCCTGGTGGGCCTATAGGAAATCAACATGTGCATTTCAAAGCATCACCAACTCAATGATCGCGAAGCCATCATCGCGCTCATGCAATCCCATCCACTGGGGGCTTGGATGTACAGCTCCGAGGAGGGCCTGGTGGCAAACCATGTGCCGTTCTTGCTCGACCAAACGCGCGGGGCACATGGCACGCTGATAGGTCATGTGGCGCGTGCCAATCCTGTTTGGCGCATGCTTTCTACAGAAACGCCCTCCGTAGTGATGTTTCAGGGCCCGCAGTCCTACATCACGCCGAGTTGGTATCCCGGCAAGGCCGAGCACGGGAAGGTGCTGCCCATGCACACGGGCTGTTGAGGCTTCTTCAATGAATTGCCGCCGCCACAATGATGCAGATGCCCAGCGACATGGCGGCCACTACCATCGCTAGCGCCTTGTTCTGCTTTTCCACAATCTCCAGCCACAGGTCGTAAGGTGTGATCTTGTCAATGATGATGAAGCTGATCCAGAAAATCAGCACACCTATGACGGCGTACAGCACCGAGCCCAACACAACCGCCGGTTTCAACCATTCCATGGTGTTCTCCTGAAAAATGTTTTGAAGGACTGCACTACTTGTGCCCTCCGCCTGATGAATATCCGCCATACGAACCGCCGGTGCTACGGTATCCGCTGGAACAATTCTCCACACGCGGATCGCACTCCGAGCAGCGAGAGAGTATGGCGAACAGAAAAATGCACAGCGCAACGATCAAAAACACGGTGAACAGGCTCATGCTCTGTTTGCCGCTGACCGCACCTACGTCACTGCGCTTGAACAAATCTTTTTTGCCTTCAAGCTTGAAGGCCTTGGCAACCAGATCACTGTCGAGCTTGCCGCCCACACTCCAGGTCAGTTCCTGCGGTGACTGCTCCATGGACAGCATATTTTTGCCGTTGGTGTAATCGCGGTTCCCAGTTTTCTGCCCACGCTGAACCTGCCAATAGAACTCACCGACAACATAGTTGGTCTCTGCCGAGTAACTCTCCTTGAGCTGGTAGCGTGTACCCAGGTAGGTGGCGGTCTGCAGGTTGCTGCTGACCACCGGTGCGCCAGTGGCAGGGCGCACCAGACTCCAACCCTCGGTGGAATCCACCAAAAAGCTAAACCCCCGTTTGGCGTTGTAGAGCAGATACTCTTCCCAGCCAAAGTGTTCGTCCGGATCAGTGGGGTCCGTGCCCATGCGGTGCTGGTAACCCACCACCTGCCACTGCGTTCCTTCCAGCGTGCCCAAGGTTCCCAGCGCAATCAGAGGTTGCACTGGTTCGTCCTGCAAGGCGTGCTTGAGCTCACCGCCAACGCCCTGCGATATATCGATCAGGCTGTTGCACGAAGCGCATGTCATGCTCTTGCTGCCTGCCAGCTGCACTGTGAGCGTGGCTCCACAATTCGGGCAGGCGAATTGGCGGCCCTTTTCGTCTTTGGCAGACGCATCCTTCAGGCCACTGAGCTTCAAGTCGTCCAGCATTACCGCGCTGCCCCGGCTAAGGGCTGGCGGGTCGGTGCTGTAGTCAACGCTCAGTACCTCGGCCTTGCTGCTATCGCTCCCTTGGCTGCGCAACTCCACCACCACAAACGGCACGCCCAATCCCGGCAAGCGCGGCAACTCACCTTGCGCCGAAATCAGGGTCACCTGCTGGTTGGAGGTAACCGTATATGGCTGACCGTTGATAGCCGTGGTTGCACCCAACCGGAAACGGTCCGCTGGCGGCACATCGCGCTGGGAAGTCTGCGTCGCCGTAAACACATAGGCCCCGTTGTCTTCGCTCAAGAACGCGCTACTCCCATCCACCAGCAACGCATGCCACTCCGTCCAGGTGCCTTCACCATATTTGTATTGAAGACGGCCTACCAGTGTGAAGGCCTGACCCTTGAACGTGCCGCTGGCCTGCAGTTGCAAAAGACTGTGGTCATCAAACAGTTCGGCCATCTTGCCGATGCGCTTGAGCACATCGCCTTCGCGCACGACGGTGCTTTGGCAATACCCGCACACCGCATGCGTGCTCTGCGCGCTCAGAAAGTTGACCGGCGCACCGCACCCGGGACATGGCGCCGAGTAAGAGCGTTGGGTACCGTTAGTCACGTTGGCCAAAGGAAGATAGGCGCTAGAGGGTCATGCGAGGTAGAGCGAGATGGCAGAGGATTGTGCGAAGGTAAAGGGGGAGCCCGAAGGGCGGAGGACACGCAGCAGAATCCTCTGCCACCTCGCCCGACTGAACTACACAAGCTTCTTCAACAACTCCGCTTTCTTGCCGTCAAACTCTTCCTGCGTAAGGATGCCCTTGGCCTTGAGATCACCCAGCTTCTCTAGCGTAGCCATCACGTCCTCAGGCTTAACGCCGACCGCCGCAGCAACGGCAGAGACAGCAGGGGCAGCGTGCGGATGCAAACCCGCAGCCAGATTTTGCGCCAGCACCTGACCGAGTGCCACTCCGGCACCCAAGCCCATGGCGTCTCCGGCCATGCCACCGCCACCCGAGCCCGCACCTTCGGCGAACTTGGGGATGGCCTGCGCGGTCTGGTACTGCATAAACGCGCCCATGTCCTTGCCCACCATGCCCATGCCAATTTTCTGGTCCAGCACTTTTTGCAGTTCCTCGGGCAGGGACACGTTTTGCACCGTAATACCTTCGAGCTTCAAACCGATCTTCTCAAACTCGGGTGCCAGTTGGCGCGTCAGCGCCTGGGCAAAGGTCAACTGGTTGGCCGCCAGGTCCAGGAACGCAATGCCACTGCTGGCCACCGCGTTGCTGATGTTTTGCAACACCAGCCCACGCAACTGGCCATCAATATCAGACGCCGTGTAGGTCTCGCGTGTACCCGAAATCTCGGTATGAAACAGCTTGGGGTCGGCAATGCGAAACGCGTAGTTGCCAAAAGCGCGAAGCCGCACTGCGCCAAAGTCTGCGTCGCGAATGGTGATGGGTTGGGGCGTGCCCCATTTCTGGTCTACCTGCTGGCGGGTGCTAAAGAAATACACGTCGCTCTTGAAGGGGGACTCAAACAGCTTGTCCCAGTTTTTCAGATAAGTCAGTACCGGTAGGGTCTGTGTGGTGAGCTTGTGGGTGCCCGGACCAAACACGTCGGCCACTTTGCCTTCGTTGACAAACACGGCCATCTGTGATTCCCGCACCACCAGCACGCCGCCGTTCTGGATTTCCATACCCGCCATAGGGAAACGCCACGCCAGCGTGCCATCGTCCTCTTCAGTCCATTGGATAACGTCAATAAACTGCTTTTTGATGAAGTCCATCAGAGCCATGGCGAACACTCCTCTTGCGTGGTTGAACCGGTAACTTTCAATGATACACA
>CAJBMJ010000233.1 GCA_903954045.1 uncultured beta proteobacterium
AGATGCCATTGCGCCGCCACTCCCTTCTGAAGCTTTGCTTTCCCCCTATGTCTGAAGCTATTACCCAAAAACCAGGCGGGGTCGCCAACTCCGTGTTGTTGATGTTGTTCATTTAAGCACAACATCGCACACTTGCGTTGCCTCCAAAGCCCGCTGCCCGACTACCCCTGGAAATGCACAAACTTGCGCAGCAGCCGCAAAAACTCGGTCTGCTCTGCGGGCTCCAGGCTACCCATCAGCGTGGCCTGCATGGCCTGTACCCCAGGGCGCAACGTTTGCAATACAGCCTTACCTTCCGGCGTGAGCGACAGACTGCGTTGGCGGCGTGGCAAGACCTCACGCGCGATCCAGCCCTTGGTCTCCAGCCGGGCTGCAATGTCGGCGGCGGTGGAGGTGTCCAGCGCAATCATTTGCGCCAGCGTGACCTGGTCAATACCGGGTGAATCGTAGAGCGTGCGGAGAATGGCGTACTGAATCGGGGTAACGTGCCTGCCGTGCACCTCATGGAAAGTGGCCACGGCGATTTGCTGGGCCCGACGGATCAGGTGGCCCGGTTCATCGGCCAGGGCCATGGGTGGTGTCGTCGCTTCAGTAACGGGCTTGACCATGGTCAGACAGACTCCAGAGTATCCATCGCAAGGCACAGATCGGCCCAGGCCTTGGCTTTGTCGGCGCTGGCACGCAGCAGCACTTGGGGCGCATAAGTGACGACCACTGGCACGCCCCGGTAGCGATACACCGTGCCGCGCAATTTGCCCAGTGGCTGGCTGGCCAGGTCGGCTTGTTCGCCCAGCAGCACCTGCATGGCAAAGCGGCCCATGGCCAGAATCATTTTGGGCTGCACCAACGCGATCTCGCGCTGCAAATACTGAGTGCACTGTGCCAGTTCTGCAGCCTGGGGAATACGGCCATGCGGCGGGCGGCATTTAACAACATGGGTTACATACGCTCCCGCTGCACCCGACCCGTCGCGGCGGGCGCCCACGGCTTTGAGCATGTTGTCCAGCAACATCCCCTGCGCCTGGGCAAAAGGCTGGCCCTCGCGGTCTTCATCTTCGTCGGGCGGATCGCCCACCACCATCCAGTCCAACTGCGCAGCTGTAGCGGCCCGAAAGCTCACATTCTTGCGACCAGAACACAAACCACAGGCCTGGCAAGCACCCACCGTCTCTGCCAGCGCCTCCCAGCCCAGCCCGTCAGCAGAAGGTGCTGCTGTGATGGGCGACACGGTTGCCGTGGGCACAACAGATGCTCTGGCCACAACTGGGGTCTGCGGCACATCAGGCGCCCTGACCGCAGGACGGGGGAGGGCCACTCGCGGGGGCGGCTCGGCGCTGACAGGAGCATCTGGCATGGTGGTCGCCAAACCAAAGTCTGTGCCCGGCAGCCAGACACGCACACCCATCTCCAGCAGCATGGCGCGTTGGCGTTCGTTCAGGTTCAGAGCCATGGCTTCAGGCCAGACGCAGGCTCATGACGACCGCGTCTTCACGCAGGCCCGGCCCGGCTGGATAGTAATTTTTGCGCTGCCCAACGCGGCGAAAACCATGGGCTTCGTAGACCCGCATGGCACGCTGGTTGCCTACGCGCACTTCCAGCCACAGCCACTGGGCCGACTGGCCGCGTGCCCAGACCGTCAGGGCCTCAAGCATGGTCCGCGCCCAGCCCTGGCCCTGGTGCTCCGGGGCTACGGTGATGTTGAGCAAGTGCACTTCGTCCACGCCCTTCATGGCCACAAAGTAACCCAGCAACACATCACCTGCCATCAACACTTGCGCCTGATAACCCGACTCCAGCGCGTCTATAAAGTTGGTGCGGTTCCAGGGGTGGGCGTAGGCGCTTTGCTCCATGGCCAATACCTCCTCAAGCCGGTAGGCTAGCAGGGGCTCAAACAGCACTTCGGTGGATTGGAGCTGGGCATTCATGGCGCTTATTGTGCCGCTGGAGACACTGCATTGGCCGCTGCCATCGCAAGGGCTTTTTCTGCCATGCGTTCCGCGGTGGTTTTGGCCACCTTGTCGCGGATGTAGGTGGGCAAGGCCTGCTCGGCGGGAACCGCCTTGCCTGCAGCCCACAAGGCGGGCGCCAGGCGCAGCATGGCCGCAGCTGTGGGCAGGGCCACAATAGAACGCAGGGCCGCCGAATCTGTGTCGGAAGCTTTGGCCTGGCGTGAAATGCGCTCGCCATACACGGCAAATACGTTGCCCGCCCATAGTTGTTCTGGAACAATTCCGCCGGATTCTGCGGCCAGGGCGGGCGCAATGAAGTGGTCCGGCTTGACCAAATGGCTGCCTGCAATTTCAGTCCACACGCCACCGGCATAGTCGAAGGTGGCGGCGTACATCTCGTCCATACGTGCGTCCAAAAGCGACGTGACTTGCAAGCGCTCAGCGTGGGGGGCGGCAATGTGCCGGGCTTCTTCAGCCACTGCCAAAAGGGTGTCCATGCAAAGCACAGGCAGCTGCGCTCCAAAAGCCAGCCCTTGCGCCACGGAGCAAGCGGTGCGTAATCCGGTAAACGAACCCGGCCCGGCACCAAAGCAGATCGCGTCCAGTTCAGCCAGCGTAATGCCCGCCTGCTGCAACAAGTCCAGCACCCCGGCAATCAGACCAGTCGATGCCTGTGCGCCACCCACGCCGGAATGCAGCCATTGCTGCGCTTTGCCATCCGCCGTGGTGCCGACGGCGATGGACATGAGTTCGGTACTGGTATCAAACGCCAAAAACTTCATAAATTCAAGCCAAATCAGCCTTTAGCGCCCGTAGATATTGCATCAACAGCTACTATTTTAGGAGCAACACTACCTGCCTTGCGCACCCCAAACACAATGCCTGCGGTTACCAGGGCCAAACCAGCCAGCAAATTCCAGTGCAAGGGCTCACCCAGAAAGATGGCCGCCGAGATGGCAGAGAGCCCCGGCACCAAAGCGGTGATCATGGTGGAGCGCACCGGGCCGTAATGCTGAATCATTTTGGTAAAGGTAATGCCAGAAATCACCACGGAGCCCACGCCCTGAAAGAACATCTGGAACACCACATCGCGCGCAGGAGCCACCAGCACCTGGCCCGGCACCCAGCCCAGCAGTAGCAATGCGGTGTAAATTGGCACATAGACCACAAACGCCAAGGCCGTGATGGCCATGGTGGCGCGCACAGCGTCCAGCGCATGGCGGCGCACCAGCACACTGTAGATCGACCACACCAGAGATGCGGACATAAACAACACGTCTCCCCGCCAGACGCCGCTGCCATCCAGCGCATTCAACAAACTGGCGCCGCCTACAAGCAAGTCTCCCACCACTATGAGCAACAAACCGATGGCCCGCGCAACCGTGATGCGGTCACCCAGCACCCACACCGCCAGCAAGGCCGTCCACAGCGGCAGACTGCCGGGCATCAGCACCGAGGCGTGCGCCGCAGGGGCGTACACGAAGCCGCTGTAGGCCAGCATGCCGTAAATAAGTCCACCAAAAAAACCCACCTTGACCGTCATGCGTAAAGGCAAAGGCGACAAGCCCCACAGGGAACTGCCCACCGTGTCCGAAGTGGCACCGCCCGACTGCAGGCGCCTGGCTTGGTCTCGGGCGTTGAGCCATAAGGCCCAGGGCAACAAAATCAGGCTGGCACCCCAAATGCGGGCATAGACAATGTCAAACGGGTTGAGCACGCCACCGCGCGACGGGTCTGCCGATGCCCGTGCGATGACGATAAATGACGTCCAGATCAATACCGTTACGGTGGCCGCCATCAAGCCCACGGTTTTGGGGGAGAAGCGAGGCACAGGCACGGAGGTGGACATGCGGGGATTATCGATGCAGCGAGATAATGACCGCATGCTCCTTCGCGTACTCACTCTGGCCCTGCTGTGCAGCGCCCACCCTTTGGCGCAATCCCAGGCCTTGCCTCCTGAAGTGGAGGCAGCGCTGAGCCGCGCCAAGGTGCCCCGCGACGCGGTGTCGATGCTGGTCATGGACGCACAAAGTGGCGTAACACGCGTATCCCACCGCGCCAGCAGCTCCATGAACCCGGCCTCGGTGATGAAGCTCGTCACCACCTACGCCGCGCTGGACTTGCTGGGCCCTGCCTATGTCTGGAGCACGCCGGTTTACCTGGATGGACCGGTGCGCGAAGGCAGCTTGCAAGGCAATCTGTACATCAAGGGACAGGGCGACCCCAAGCTGGTACTGGAGCGGCTTTGGCTGCTGCTGCGCCGGGTGCAGGGCCTGGGCATTCACCATATTGCGGGCGACATCGTGCTCGACCGCAGCGCTCTGGACATACCCGAAGTAGACCCTGCCAGTTTCGACGGCGAGCCCCTGCGCCCCTACAACGCAGCACCCGACGCCCTGCTGATCAACTACAAATCGGTGGTGATGACCTTCACCCCGGACCGCTCGGCCCAGGTAGCGCAGGTGCAGTTTGATCCGCCGCTTTTTGGCGTCCAGATGCAGGCCACCGTGCCACTGACAGCAGGTGACTGTGCCGACTACCGGGGCAATTTGAAAGCCGACTTTTCAGACGCCAGGCGCATTCGCTTTCTGGGAAGCTATGCCGCGAGTTGCGGAGAAAAGGTATGGCCCGTGGCCTATGCCGACCCCAAAAGTTACGGTGCCCGCACGGTGCAGGGCCTGTGGCTGGAGATGGGCGGAAAACTCGCGGGAACAGTGCGTTACGGGCAGGTACCTGCAGCGCTGGCTGGCAGCAAACCTGCTTTTGAACTGGCGTCTGCTCCACTGCCCGAGGCGATTCGCGACATCAATAAGTTCAGCAACAACGTGATGGCGCAGCAGTTGTTTCTGACCCTGGGTCGGGTCATGCCCGCAGCAGCTTTTGCAGACACCAGCTCCACCGAGAACCCCTTGGCGTCTGGCAGCTTCAATGCTTCGCGCGCCAGCGTACTGCGCTGGTGGAGAGAGCGCATCAGCGCCGATGATGCGCCAGTGCTGGACAACGGCTCAGGCCTGTCGCGCCAGGAGCGCATCACTGCCCAGGCTTTGGGGAAACTGCTGCAAACGGCGTACAAATCGCCCCTGATGCCCGAACTCATGTCCTCCCTTCCGATCACCGGCGTGGATGGCACACTGCGGCGCAACAAGTCCGCCGCAGTCGGGAGCGCACATCTGAAAACGGGCTCATTGAACAATGTGGTTGCCGTGGCGGGCTATGTGCACACGCCCAGTGGCAAAAACCAGATACTGGTGGCCATGGTCAACCATGCCAATGCCAACGCGGCGCGCCCGGCTATAGACGCGCTGGTGGAGTGGACCGCCAGAACCCCTTGATTACCGACTGAATTACCTATGCAACTCATCGACATCGTTGGTTATATTGCCGCCACCCTGACCACGGCCAGCTTTGTGCCGCAGGCCTTGCACACCTTTAGAACCAAGGACGTGCGGGGCATTTCACTGGGCATGTACAGCGCATTTACCGCCGGAGTCAGCATGTGGCTGGTCTACGGATTTCTGATGAATGCCTGGCCCATCATCATCGCCAATGCCATTACCACCTCGCTGGCATTGTCTATTCTGGTGATGAAGTTGCGCTACCATGAACCCGATCAAAATCAGGCCTAAAACCAAACAGGAGACACAAGCTATGCCACGTTTCAAAATTCTGACGATGGGGCTGTGCACAGCAGCCTTGCTCACTGCCTGCGGAGGCGGTGGTGACGGCGACCAAAGCCCGAAAATGTCCATCACTTCGATGGTGAGTTTTGGCGACAGCCTCAGCGATGTTGGCACTTACAAGGTCGGAACTGTGGCCGCTCTGGGCGGGGGCCGCTGGACAGTCAACTCCCCCACTGCCAAGATCTGGACAGAGCTTCTGGCCGCCCAATATGGCCTGCCAGCACAGTGCGCTGCACAAACTGGCCTGCTTCCCCTGATACCCGCTCCATTTGTGGGTGCGGCAGTTCAGAACTTCTCCAATTGCCGCAATTACGCCCAGGGCAGCGCTCGGGTGTCGAGCCCAGCCGGCCCCAATAGCGTGGCGGTTCAAGTGGTAGTGTCCGCGGCCAATGGCGGTGGCGCTGCGGGTGCCGCTGCGGCTGCGGCTGCCGCGCCTCTGGGCTTGATGGCCGTGCCGATCGCCAGCCAGATGGCCAACCACCTGGCCGTGGTAGGCGGGAGCTACAGCGGACGGGAACTGGTCACCATCAACGGTGGCGCCAACGATGTCTTCATGTACCTCAATGCCATTTCCAGTGCCGCCACCGGTGGCGCTGCCGCTGTAGGTGCAGCAGCCATTGCGGGTTGGGATTCCACTACGCAATCAGCAGTTGCCGCTGGAGGTGCTGCAGCCAGCAATGCGGCTGCTGCCGCCTCAGTACAAGGCATGGCTCTTTCGGGCGCCGAACTTGCCACCTACGTCAAAACCCAGGTCGTGGCCAAGGGCGCCAAATATGTGGTGGTGGTGAACATCCCCGATATCAGCAGCACTCCGTTTGTCACTTCACTCAACAATGACGACATCAAGAATCTGGTCCGCACCATGGTGACCACTTTCAACGGCGCCCTGGCTGCGGGGCTGGCCGGAACGCCGGGCGTCGTGGTGGTGGATGCCTATAGCACCAACACCGACCAGATCAAAAACCCCGATCAATACGGCATCAGCAATTTCCGCGACACCGCTTGCAGCACCACTTCGGCGGCGAACCCTTTGATGGGCAGCTCGCTTACTTGCAGTGCAGCCAGCACAGTGGCCGGGGATACCAGCCGCTTCCTGTTTGCCGATGGTGTACATCCCACACCGTTTGGCTACCAGCTGATGGCCCAACTCGTGTCCAAGTCGCTGGTAAGCGTCGGTTGGCTCTGATGACTGCAACACCCTGGAGAAAAAGCACCATGAAGAACTCTCTGAAATTTGTTGCCCTGGGTTGTCTGGCACTGAGTGCACAAGCCGCACTGGCGCAATCCGCCGGAACCTGGATGGTTCGGGCCGGATTTGCCACCATCGCACCGCAGGTCAGCAGCGGCACCCTGAGTGCGCCCAGCCTGACCAATTCCAAGGCCGACGTGGGCTCCGCCAGCCAGTTTGCGGGTGGCATCACCTATATGTACACCGACAACCTGTCGGTCGACGTGCCTTTGGCCCTGCCCTTCAAGCACAAGATCTACGGAGCAGGTGCACTCTCTGGCGTGGGCCAGATTGGCGAAGTGCAGGTGCTTCCCATGACCGTGGCTGTGCAGTACCGCTTTAATGAGGCCAACTCGCAGTTCCGGCCCTATGTGGGGCTGGGCGCCACCTACGCCAACTTCTTCAATGCCACTGGCAGTGGCACCCTGACAGCGCTCACCAATACCGGTGGCACGCCCACAGGGCTTTCAGTGGAGTCGCGTTTCGCCCTCACCCCCCAGGTGGGCGCCACGTTCGCAGTCAACGACAAATGGTTTGTTGACCTCTACCTGAGCAAAACCATGCTGACCACGCAGACCAAGCTCTCGACAGGCCAAGTGGTGGACATTGCCCTGGATCCGGTGAGCTACGGGCTGTCGGTAGGTTACAAGTTCAAGTAAGTAGCTTTTCAGGCGGCGGCGCGCTGCAAACGGTCGCGCACGCCATCCCAGTCGGGTGCGTTGGGCGGGGTTTCCACCCAGATGAGCTTCACGCCCGCGTCGTCGAATTCGCGCAGCACCGAAAACAACTCGTGGGCCGTGACAGCCGCGTCGGATGTCATGCGCCGCTGCAAAATTCTGGTCGGCTCGGTCTTGAACGGACTGCGGCAATAGAGCGCCACCATGGGACGCACTACTGCCGCAGACGCTGCTGCTAAAGGTGTGCTGCCCATCACTTCCAGCGCGACTTGCAGGGCTGCAGCATCCATCAGGCGGACTTGGGCGTTGGGCGCGTAGTGGGATTCCAGAGTTCCAGAAGCCTTTGGAGCCTCCAGCCCTTGCTGCTCCAGCACAAGCAGCTCTTCTTTCGATAGCAATTTCCGCCCGCAGGCGGCTTCCACTTGCGCAGCAGAGATGCCCCCGGGACGCAACAGGACAGGCACACCCCGGCTGCAGTCAATGATGGTGGATTCAATTCCAACCGCGCAGGGGCCGCCATCGAGAATGGGCAATGGGGCACCATTGGCGACTTCCAGCTCGGCAAACTCGGTTTGCACATGGGCAGCTGTGGTCGGGCTCACCCGGCCAAACCGGTTGGCGCTGGGGGCTGCAATGCCCCACACCTCGGCCTGACCAGCCTCTGGCTTGCGCAGGGCGCTAAGAACAGCTTGTGCCACCGGATGATCTGGACAGCGCAGACCAATAGTGGCGTGTCCACCTGCGGCAGCGTCACCCACGCCCTCGCGGCGCTTCAGAATGAGGGTCAGGGGCCCGGGCCAGAAGGCCGACATCAGCTGCTGGGCAAACGCAGGCACCTGCTGGGCGTAGTGGGAAACGCCCGACATGCCGCCGTCAAAAGCCGCGAGGTGAACTATCAGCGGATGGTCTGCAGGGCGCCCCTTGGCGGCAAACACCTTGGCAACGGCATCCGCACTGTCGGCATTCGCCCCCAGGCCATAAACCGTCTCGGTTGGAAGGCCCATCAGACCCCCAGCCCTTATTGCGTCAGCACAAGCAGCTATGGAATCAGGAGCAATTTCGACGCCATCGACAAATTGATAAGCTGACAGGATCATGGCGTTGCACTGTAGAGCAGAAGCTAGAAAGCTTCAATACCCAAAATCTGGGCCGCTTGCAGCGCAGTGGCTCGCACCTGCTCCACCGTGGCCCCGGTGATATTGAGATGCCCCATCTTGCGCCCCTTACTGGCCTTGGCCTTGCCATACAAATGCAAATGCACGCCCGGTAATGCCAGGACTTTTGAAAAAATGGGGTCAGATTCCATTTTTTCAGGCCAGATATCCCCCAGCAGGTTGAGCATGATGGCGGGGCTGTGCTGGCGCGGCTGGGTGAGCGGCAGGCCCGCCAGCGTGCGCACCTGCAAATCAAACTGCGACACATCGCAAGCGTCCATGCTGTAGTGACCACTGTTGTGCGGGCGCGGCGCCATCTCGTTAACGACCAGGCCACCCAGACCAGCAGCTGCAGGGTGCGACTCGTCGAGTACAAAAAACTCCACGCACAGCACGCCCACGTACTGCAGGCCATTTGCTATTGATTTTGCAGCAGTCACTGCACGCTCAGCAAGCGCTGCAGGCACATTTCCTTCATAAACTTCGGTCACTGCCAATATGCCGCCGCGATGCAAATTGCGTTGCACTGGCAGGTTGACGCACTGGCCGTCGGCACCCCGGGCCACGATGACCGAGCACTCCAGCGCCAGTGGCAGCATTTTTTCCAGCACGCAGGACACGTTGTTCAGACCAGTCCAGGCCGCAGCCAGTTCGGCTTGGTTTGCAACCCGCACTTGGCCCTTGCCGTCGTAACCCATGCGGGTTGTCTTGAGGATTCCGGGCAACAGATTTTCTGGCACCGCTGCAAGTTGCGCGGCCGATTCAATCAGCGCGTAGGGCGCGACCGTCACGCCGTTGTCGGCGCTGCACTTCACAAAGTGCGCCTTCTCTGCCGCGCGGTCCTGTGCAATGGCGACGGCACTGGCAGCAGGCGATACCCAACGCGTTTTCGCCAACTCCGCCAAGGCCTGCGAGGGCACATTCTCGAACTCGGTGGTAACTGCCGCAGACACCTGTGCCAGACGGGCCAGGCCCTCGGGGTCGGTGTACGCGGTTTGGATGTGGTGGTGGCTCACCCGCCCGGCTGGGCTGTTGGCGTCGGGGTCGAGCACCGCGGTGAAAAAACCCATCTGCTGCGCTGCGTGGACAAACATGCGGCCTAACTGCCCGCCGCCCATGACACCAAGCGTCACTTCCTGGGCTCCACCCACCGCAAGACCTGGCACGGGCGACACCATTACGATTGGGAGCCGCTGACTGGTAGCGGCATGTTGCGCGCTGTTTCGGTCTGGTCGCGGCGGAAGGCTTCCAACTCCAGACGCATGTCCAGGTTGGTGGTACCCATCATGGCAATGGCAAACAAGGCAGCGTTGGCGGCACCGGCCGGGCCAATGGCGAAGGTGGCTACCGGAATGCCCTTGGGCATTTGCACGATGCTGTGCAGCGAATCCACACCGCTGAGGTGCTTGCTGGCCACTGGCACACCCAGCACGGGAACTGTGGTTTTGGCAGCCAGCATGCCGGGCAAATGCGCTGCACCACCCGCACCGGCAATGATGGCCTTAAGCCCGCGCTCCGACGCCATTTCGGCATACGCAAACATATCGTCTGGCATGCGGTGCGCGGAAAGCACCTTGGCTTCAAAGCCGACGCCAAACTGTTGGAGAATCTGCACTGCGTGTTGCATGGTGTCCCAATCGGAGTTGGAACCCATCACGACGCCAATTTGAATATTCATAGGTATGTGGGCAATGCTGGACAATTAGCCTGCCAAGTTAACTTGTTATTTTACGTTTTCACCCCAAGCTTATTTCCATGATTAATGTCACCCTCGAAAACTTCGAAGCCGAAGTCATTGCCGCGTCCCAAGACATTCCTGTTCTGGTCGATTTCTGGGCTCCTTGGTGTGGTCCCTGCAAGGTCATTGGTCCGCTGCTGGAAAAAGTGGAGACCGAGTACAAAGGTCGCTTCAAACTGGTCAAAATCGACTCCGACCAGGAACAACAACTGGCCCAGGCCTTTGGTATTCGCAGTATTCCCACCTGCGTGCTGCTGTCCGGCGGCAAGCCAGTTGACGGCTTTCAGGGCGCGTTGCCGGAAAGCCAGATCAAGGCATTCCTGGACAAGCACTTGCCCTCTGAAGACGAACTGGTTGCCCAGGCAGATGCCGAAGATGCCCAGGCGCTGGTAGCCGCAGGAGACCCTCAGGCAGCGCTGCACAAGCTGCACGAAGCATTGACCATTAACCCCGGCAATGACGACGCGCGCTACGACTACGTGAAGCTTCTGATCCAGTCCGACATGATCGAAGACGCCGAGGCTGCCCTGGCCCCGGCGCTGGCGGCCATTCCCAAACAGTTGCGCTTCGAGGCACTGGGGCAGTTTTTGGATGCTATTAAATTTGCAGTTACTGATGACCGTGGTACCTGGACTACCGAGCAGTTTGATGCCCTGATTGCAGCCAACAAACGTGATTTCGACACCCGCTTAGCCAAGGCCCGTGTCCTGATGGTGGGCGGCAACTGGACAGCTGCCATGGACGAACTGCTGGAAATCATCATGCGTGACAAAGCCTGGGCAGAAGAAGTGCCGCGCAAAACCTTTGTGGCCATACTTGAGCTGCTCACCCCACCCAAACCGAAAGCGGGCCCGGCTGACCTTGGCAAAACTGCGGGTGGCATTGAGGTGCTGGGCAAGACCGCCATCCAGGAAGACCCCCAGGCACAACTGGTATCGAACTACCGCCGCAAGCTCAGCATGATGCTGAACTGAGCGCCTTACGAATCCATCCCCGCTTCGATTTTTCGAAGGAAAGACGTCACCACCCTGACGTTGGAATTGAGCAGCAGGGCAATGTCATTGATGTCGTCGGGCAAGGCGGCGTTGTCCCAGCCGTGTGTGGTGTGTCGTGCCAGGCGCACCGCCAGGGTAACACTGCGTACGCTGGGGTGCTCCGGATGCTTGCCGTCACACACCCGCACCAGTAGTGAGGGCAGGCGCCAGATTTTCATCAGCTCCTGGCGCAGATCATCGAGCTCAATGTTGTAGACAAAGCGCTGCAAGGCTGCCGAACGCAAAGTGGGGTTGGCCTTTTGCATGGCCCGTATCTCCATCGCCAGCGTGGGCGCATGGCACCACATCAGCATTTCTGCCATGTCATGCAGGAGAGCCGCCTGGTAAATGACCTCTGCGTCCGTGTCACCACGGTGTACCGCAAAGGCCATGGCAAAGTGGGCTGCGCGTTGCGACCTCGTGAGCACATCCATCAGGCCCTGCAGCGCTTTCGGCTGGGCATGCAGCTGGTCTTCCACCGTGAGCTGAACGCCAAAATCCCT
>CAJBMJ010000234.1 GCA_903954045.1 uncultured beta proteobacterium
GGCAACTTTTGGGGGTGTCTCCGGGGCGATGTTTGCGTCTTTCCAGGGATTCATATCCCCTGAATCCTTCAGCCTGATGGAGTCGGTCATGATTGTCGCCATGGTGGTGCTGGGTGGGGTGGGGCATCTGCCGGGCGTGATTTTGGGGGCGGTGCTGTTGTCGGCTCTCCCGGAAGTGCTGCGTTACGTTGCAGGCCCATTGCAGGAGCTCACCGGAGGGCGACTGGATGCTTCCATCCTTCGCCAGTTGCTTACGGCCCTGGCCATGATCATCATCATGTTGATGCGTCCGCGCGGTCTGTGGCCGTCTCCTGAGCATGGCAAATCCCTGCAGGCAACCAAACCCTGAACGGAATTCACATGACAGACACAGTACTTAATGTTTCCGGCGTTTCCAAACGCTTTGGTGGTTTGCAGGCCCTCAGTGATGTAGGCATACAAATCAAGCGCGGCCAGGTTTATGGGCTGATTGGCCCCAATGGCGCAGGCAAGACCACTTTCTTCAATGTGCTGACGGGCTTGTACACGCCAGACAGCGGCTCTTTCGAGCTGGCTGGCAAACCCTACCAGCCCACGGCAGTGCATACGGTTGCCAAGGCTGGCATTGCGCGTACTTTCCAGAACATCCGTCTCTTTGCCGAGATGACGGCGCTGGAAAACGTAATGGTGGGACGTCACATTCGCACCCATTCCGGTTTGATAGGCGCCATGTTCCGCACGGCGAGCTTCAAGGCCGAAGAAGCGGGCATTGCCCAGCGTGCCCAAGAGTTGCTCGAATACGTGGGCATCGCCAAATTTGCCGACTACAAGGCCCGCACCCTGAGCTACGGAGACCAGCGTCGGCTTGAAATTGCCCGGGCGTTGGCCACCGACCCCCAGCTCATTGCGCTGGACGAGCCGGCGGCCGGCATGAACGCCACCGAGAAAGTGATGCTGCGCGAGCTGATTGACCAGATTCGCAAGGACAACCGCACCATTTTGCTGATTGAACACGACGTAAAACTGGTGATGGGCCTGTGTGACCGGGTGACCGTCCTAGATTACGGCAAGCAAATTGCTGAAGGTACTCCAGCGGATGTGCAAAGAAACGAAAAAGTGATTGAAGCCTATCTGGGTACCAGTGGGCACTGAGAGCGATAAGGAACGCATATGACAAAAACATTGCTCAAAGTGACCGGCTTGAAGGTGTCCTATGGTGGCATTCAGGCCGTAAAAGGTGTGGATTTCGAGGTGCACGAAGGTGAGTTGGTGTCACTGATCGGCTCCAATGGTGCTGGCAAGACCACCACCATGAAGGCGATTACCGGCACACTGGCCATCAACGCAGGAGATATTGAGTACCTTGGCAAGAGCATCAAGGGGCAAGGCCCTTGGGATTTGGTGAAGCAGGGTTTGGCCATGGTGCCCGAGGGGCGCGGCGTGTTTACCCGTATGACCATCACTGAAAACCTGCAGATGGGCGCCTACATTCGCAATGACAAACAGGACATTGAGGCGGACATTGAAAAAATGTTCACCATTTTTCCCCGTCTGCGCGAACGCAAAGACCAGTTGGCCGGCACCATGTCCGGTGGCGAGCAGCAGATGCTGGCCATGGGGCGTGCCTTGATGAGTCGACCCAAGGTTTTGCTATTGGACGAGCCTTCCATGGGCCTTTCTCCCATCATGGTGGACAAGATTTTTGAAGTGATTCGTGACGTGTATGCGCAGGGCGTTACGGTGCTGCTGGTTGAGCAGAACGCCAGCCGCGCGTTGGGCATTGCCAACCGGGGCTATGTCATGGAGTCGGGCATTGTCACCATGACGGGTGAAGCCAAACACATGCTCAACGATCCTAAGGTGCGCGCTGCTTACCTGGGCGAATAAGCCCTTTGAACCGTTATGTTCTAGCGCTGCTGTTTGTCACGCTTGTTTGGGGTGCCACGTTTCCGGTTTTGAAACTGGCTACCGCCCATCTGACTGGCGTTGAAATATCAGCCTTGCGTTTTCTGATCGCCGCCGCGTGCATGGCGCCGTGGGCCTGGTCAGCCACTCGTGCTGCCTGGCGGGTCGGGGGTGTTTTGGGAGCACTGGTGCTCGTGTCCTACGTTGCGCAAGCCTGGGGCCTGGAGCACATATCTTCCAATCGAAGCGCCTTCCTCACCAGCCTGAATGTGCTGATGGTCCCCTTGCTGGGCGTCCTGTTTGGGACCCGCCTCTCGTGGGTCATGCTTGCTGCTGCACTGATGGCGTGCATCGGGATTGGTTTCATGTCCTGGGATGGCGGCTCACACCTTTTGGCAGACACAGCCACAGCGGCAGGGGCGCTGGCCTATGCGCTGTATGTCATATTGCTGTCCAAGCGCGCCAAACACTTTAGTGCCCGGGAGTTGGCGGCTACGCAAATTGTGTGGATGGCGACACTGGGTACTTTATGGATGCTGGCCAGCTCTGTGGGCACCGACGCTTTGCAGACACTTGCACAACGCGCTGATGCTTCTGTCTGGTTGGGATTGGCATACCTGGGCGTGGTTGCGACGTCCGGCATGCTCTTCTTGCAGGCCATGGCCCAGCGCCATGTGTCCGCCGACAAAGCGGCTTTGGTCTATGCCATGGAGCCCGTATTTGCTGCACTGTTTGCCGCACTCTGGCTTAACGAGTGGCTCACCCCGACAGCGGTCTTTGGGGCTGTCATGGTGGTTGTGGCCGTGGTGCTCAGTGAGTGGAAAACCGCGCGCAGTTAGGCTCTTTGTACCTCGCGGGCTTTGTCGGCTTCAGAGGTAAATGCGTCGGCAAAAAACTCTTCTTCAGGCAAATGTGCCAATTTGCGAAAATCGCGTCGCGCGGAGTCCACCACGATGGGCGCTCCGCAGGCGTAAACCTGGTAGCCGGACAAATCAGCGTGGTCCTGTAGCACGGCCTGGTGCACAAATCCACTGCGTCCGGCCCATGCATCTTCTGGCAAAGCATCGGAAACCACCGGAACGTAGCGCAGCCAGGGGTTGCCAGCGCAAAACTCCGTGACCCAGCCATTCATGTAAAGGTCGTTGGGGCGCCTGCCACCCCAGTACAGGGTTACTGGCCGATTCCTATCCTTCTGCTGCATTTGCTCCAATAGCGCCTTCAAGGGCGCAAAGCCAGTGCCTGAGGCCAGAAAAATCATGGGTTTGTCAGACTCTTCGCGCAGGAAAAAAGAGCCAAAGGGGCCTTCAATGCGCAGAATTTCTTTTTCCTTCATGCCACCAAAGACATGGTCGGTGAATTTTCCACCTGGCATGTGCCGGATGTGCAACTCCATCATGGCACCGGCTTTGGGTGCATTGGCCATTGAATAACTGCGGCGCACACCATCGCGCAACAAAAACTCTACATACTGACCAGCACGGTAGAGAAAGCTGTCATTGGCAGGAAGCTGCAATTGCAACTGCATGACATCGGAAGTCAGACGCACCATGCTGTTGACCCGGGTCGGCAGCTTTTTGATGGGCAGAGCCCCCTCTTGGGTGACCTGGCGCGATTCGAGCACCACATCGCTTTGAGGCGTTGCACAACAGGTAAGGACCAGACCATGGGCTTCTTCCTCTGCACTGAGCGCCTTGGACTGGTGGTTGCCATGAACCACCGTGCCAGCGAGCAACTTGCATTTGCATGAACCACAGGCCCCGTCTTTACAGCCATAGGGCAGCCCGATGTTTTGGCGTATTCCGGCTGCCAGAATCGTTTCAGTCCGCTCGGTTACAAAGGTCCGACCGCTGGGTTGCACCGTGACAGTGAAACCCGCATGGGTCGCATCGCTTGCGTTCATCTTTTCGTTATCCTTGCAGCTGACTTTTGGAAAGCCCCGATTTTGCCTTCAAACCAAACCCCCTTAGGCGCCTTGCCTTCACGCTTTCGCCGTCAGCGTCTTCTCATCGTCGGCTGCGGCGATGTGGGGCTGCGGGTTGCCAGCCATTTGTCCAAGGCAGTGCGGGTCATCGCACTGACTACCCATTGCGAGCGCAGCCCGGCTCTGAGACAGCTCGGAATCGTTCCCGTTGTTGGCAATCTTGACGAGCCAGCAAGCTTGAGACGACTGTCCGGATTGGCTGCTCGGGTAATTCACCTTGCGCCGCCGCCCTCGCAGGGCTGGCAAGACCCCAGAACCACTTCCTTGCTGCGAGCTTTGTCGCTGCGAACAGTGCCATTGGCCTTGGTGTATGGGTCGACTAGCGGTGTTTACGGCGATTGCGCTGGACAGTGGGTGGATGAAACCCGCAGCCTCAATGCAGACACGCCCAGAGCCCGACGGCGCGAACATGCCGAACAGCGCGTCCGGCTGTATGGCAGAACTTCTGGCGCCAGAACCTCGATTCTTCGCGTACCCGGGATCTATGCCAAAGACCGTGAGGGAGGCACCCCTCAAGCGCGCTTGCTCAAGGGCACACCCGTATTGCAGGCCGAGGATGACGTTTTCACCAACCATATCCATGCCAATGATCTGGCCAGAGCCTGCATAGCCGCGCTATGGAGAGGCAGACCACAAAGGGTCTACAACGTCAACGACGATACCCAGCTCAAAATGGGCGACTATTTTGACTTTGCGGCAGATTTGTATGGGCTGCCCCGCCCACCCCGGGTTGCGCGGGAGGGAGCGCAATTGCAGTTGCCCCTGATGCTGCTGAGCTTTATGAGCGAGTCCCGCCGCCTGGACAATGGCCGTATGAAAAACGAGCTGGGACTGAGATTGCACTACCCCACCGTGCGCGAAGGCCTCTCATAAGCCCATAGCAGGGCTTTCCAGACCAGCCAGCTACTTGCCAAAGTGATGGGGTAGGCCCAGAGCACGTCGCTCATCCAGTGGGCAACGTCGGCCATTCGGGAAAATCCTATCGTCAGGCCTGCCAGGGTGCCACCCACCGCCCAGGCCACTTTGCGCTTGCGGTGAACCAGCAAAATGGTGGTGAAGAAGAAACCGCAGGCCACATGCCCGCTGACAAACGAGCAGTTGCTTTCGCACTGGTCTGTCATGACCGTGGCGCGGGTGAATTTTTGGGTGCCGCCAAAATTCTCCACCTGGTAGGGGCGCGCGCGTTGCCAGTTGTCCTTGAAGCCCAAATTGACAATGGCACCAGGGCCCAGAATGCCAGCCAGGACCAAAAAGGCCAGTGGCAGACGCCATTGTTGAAAGCCTTTTCCCCAGGTAGCCCACACCCACGCAATCAGAGCAAGGGCAATGCCAATTCGAAAGGCTGCTGGGACATAAGCGTTAATCCATACCACCCAGGGCCATTGGACAGCCTCCAGGGTGGCCGCGGGTCCCGCAAAAAGGGCGGCAGCCCGCAGGTCCAGGTCGGCCCACACGGTGGGGATAAGCGCTACCAGACAGGAAACGACAAAGATTCCGATAAACAGCGGCGGCGTACGGTTGCCTGGGGCGGGAACTTGTGTCATCAATTTAGGTGCCGGAGAGCAGAGCGCCCACGCGAAAAGGGTTTTGCATATGCTAACCTCCCGGGCAAACCGTTACTGATCCTTGGGGAGAAGAGAAAACCATGACCATTCTCGTGACCGGCGGAGCCGGATTTATTGGTTCAAACTTTGTATTGGACTGGCTGGCCCAGTCAGACGAACCCGTCATCAATCTGGACAAGCTGACCTATGCTGGCAATCTGGAAAATTTGGCCAGTTTGCAGGGCGATGCCAGGCATATATTTGTTCAGGGTGACATTGGCGACACCACGCTGCTGCCCGAGTTGTTGGCCAAGCACCAGCCACGCGCCGTGATCAACTTTGCAGCGGAATCCCACGTGGACCGCTCCATTCACGGCCCGGGTGCTTTTGTGCAGAACAACATCGTGGGCACCTTCAATCTGCTGGAGTCTGTGCGTGCATGGTGGGCTGCGCAGCCCCAAGACCGCCAGGGTGATTTCCGGTTCCTGCACGTGTCCACCGACGAAATTTACGGCTCTCTGGCGAAGGGCGAACCCGCGTTTACTGAGAGCCATCCGCACGAACCCAACAGCCCCTATAGCGCCAGCAAAGCGGCCAGCGACCACTTGGTGCGCGCGTGGCACCACACCTATGGCCTGCCGGTGCTCACCACCAACTGCTCCAACAATTACGGCCCCTACCATTTCCCGGAAAAACTGATTCCCCTGATGATCGTCAACGCCCTGGCGGGCAAGCCACTGCCTGTGTATGGCGACGGTCAGCAGATACGTGATTGGCTGTATGTCAAGGACCATTGCAGCGCGATTCGGCGTGTGCTGCAAGCGGGCAAGGTGGGTGAAACCTACAACATCGGCGGCTGGAACGAGAAGCCCAATATCGACATTGTGCGCATCATTTGCCAGTTGCTAGACACCCTGCAGCCGCGCGCTGACGGCAAGCCTTACGTCGATCAAATGACCTTTGTGGCAGACCGGCCCGGACACGACCGCCGCTATGCCATCGACGCCAGCAAGATAGAACGGGAGTTGGGCTGGAAGCCCGCAGAAACGTTTGAAACCGGCATCGCCAAAACGGTGGCTTGGTATCTGGCCAACCAGGACTGGGTGGCCCATGTACAAAGTGGCGCTTACCGCGATTGGCTCCAAACCCAGTACGGTGCCAAGGCATGAAGATTTTGCTCCTGGGCCGTGACGGCCAGGTTGGGTGGGAATTGCAGCGAAGCCTGTCGGTTTTGGGGGAAGTGGTTGCGCTGGGGCGGCATTCCGCGCTCAACCCGGATGGCCTGTGTGGCGATTTGTCGCAACCAGAATCCCTGGCGCAGACCGTGCGCACTGTGGTGCCCGATGTGATTGTCAATGCGGCGGCCCACACGGCGGTGGACAAGGCAGAGAGCGAGCCTGAGCTGGCCCACATGTTGAATGCCACAGCGCCTGGCGTTCTGGCGCAGGAGGCGCAGCGGCTGGGAGCCTGGTTGCTGCATTACAGCACCGACTATGTATTCAATGGCAGTTCAGACGTCCCATGGCAGGAAATCGATGTCACCGGGCCTTTGAGCGTCTATGGCCAAACCAAGCTCGAGGGTGAGAAAGCGGTGGCTCGGTGCGAAAAGCACCTGATTTTGCGTACCAGTTGGGTTTACGCAGCGCGCGGCGGCAACTTTGCCAAAACCATGCTTCGTCTGGCGCAGTCACGGGAGAGCTTGCAAGTCATCAATGACCAACATGGCGCACCGACAGGTGCGGACTTGCTGGCCGATGTCGCTGCCCACGTTTTGCGCCAGGTAAGCCAGCTTGCGCCTGAACAGGCTATGAAGCAGTTCGCAGGTGTCTACCATGTGGCCGCATCGGGCTTTACGACCTGGTTTGAGTATGCAAACTATGTGATAGTGCAGGCAGCTATTGCACACCAAGCTATCGAAATAGTAGCAAAAGAGGTCAAGCCGGTGCCAACCTCTGCGTTCCCTACCCCGGCCAAACGCCCCCACAATTCGCGTCTGAACACCCAAAAACTGCAAACCACCTTCGGTTTGCGCCTGCCGCCCTGGAAACAGGGTGTAGCCCGCATGATTTCGGAGATCGAAAATGTCAAAACCCTCTAATCCCCAACCCACCACTAGCCGCAAGGGCATAGTTCTGGCGGGTGGTTCGGGCACGCGCCTGCACCCAGCCACACTTGCAATCAGCAAGCAGCTCCTTCCGGTATACGACAAGCCCATGATCTATTACCCCCTGAGTACCCTGTTGTTGGCAGGCATTCGGGATGTGTTGATCATCAGCACGCCACAGGACACACCGCGGTTTGAGCAACTGCTGGGCGATGGCCGCCAGTGGGGCATCAACCTGCAATACGCGGTGCAACCCAGCCCCGATGGTTTGGCGCAGGCCTTCATCATTGGCGACCAATTTATTGGCAACAATGACAGCGCGCTGGTGCTTGGCGACAATATTTTTTACGGCCACGACTTGCATACGCTGCTCTCCGATGCAGACCAGCAAACGCAGGGCGCCACGGTGTTTGCCTACCATGTGCAAGATCCCGAACGCTATGGCGTGGTGGCATTTGACGCCCAGGGAAAAGCACGAAGCATTGAAGAAAAGCCCAAAGCGCCGCAAAGCAACTATGCAGTGACCGGACTGTATTTCTACGACAAACAGGTGGTGGACATTGCCAAGGCTGTCAAACCGAGCGCCCGCGGCGAGCTGGAAATCACGGCGGTGAACCAGGCCTACCTTGAAATGGGCGCTTTGAGCGTGCAGATCATGCAGCGTGGTTATGCCTGGCTCGACACCGGCACCCACGACAGCCTGCTCGAGGCCGGACAATTTATCGCCACGCTGGAGCGCCGCCAGGGCCTCAAAATTGCGTGTCTGGAAGAAATCTGCTGGCGCAATGGCTTCATTGGTGACGAACAGCTGAACCGGCTGGCCCAACCCCTGGCCAAGAACGGCTATGGCCAATACCTGCTAGGCTTGCTCAAGGAAGGACACGGCGCATGAAAGTCACGCCTACCGCTATTCCTGACGTCTTGTTGATAGAGCCCAGGGTGTTTGGTGACACTCGAGGTTTTTTTTACGAGAGCTTCAACCAGAAAGCCTTTTCTGACGCCACTGGATTGAAGCTGGACTTTGTGCAGGACAACCATTCCAAATCCGCGCAGGGCGTGTTGCGAGGTCTGCATTACCAAATCAAGCAGGCGCAGGGTAAATTGGTGCGCGTGGTGGCTGGCGAAGTGTTCGATGTGGCCGTGGACATTCGCAAATCGTCGCCCACGTTTGGGAAATGGGTTGGAGCGATTTTGTCGGAGGCGAATAAAGCGCAGTTTTGGGTGCCACCAGGTTTCGCACATGGATTTGTGGTGTTATCAGAAACGGCCGAGTTTTTGTACAAAACCACCGACTACTACGCTCCCGAGCACGAGCAGTGCATTGTGTGGAACGATACCGATCTTGCTATCGACTGGCCCGCTTTGGCCGAAGCGCCCAAACTGTCGGCCAAGGATGTGGCGGGAAAGCGTCTGGCAGACGCTCAGCTCTACGATTAGCCCCGAGCATTGAGGGTCCGGCTAAAGGGTTAGTCTCCCAGATCGATGGTTTTGGACAGCGTAACGCCGTCTGGGGGCGTGTAGTCTGCAAGCACCCATGCTCGTGTGGGATGCCGTTTAGCCTCCTGCAACAGATCCATAACGAATGCTATTGACCGGTGGTCCAACGCCGAAAAAGGGTCGTCCAGTAGGGTAATCGATGTACCTGCAGCGAAGGCTGCTGCCAGCCAGACTTTGCGCTTGGAGCCGGTCGAGAGCATGTACATGGGTTTTTGCAGATGTTCGCCCAGCGATAGACCCAGTGCGAAGTCCTTCGCTGTATGCAAGTCAAAACGCGGATATCGAGCGGTGAGGCTTTCGAAAAACTGCAGCGGGGTGGTCTGTTCCAGCGCTTCAGACCTTGGGTCGGTGCGAAACACTTCTTTGCAGACATCCAGGGATGCATATTTCTGCGCCGATTCGCCCAAGGTGATTTCTCCGGCCTGAGGCAGCAAATCACCGCAAATCAGCTTGAGCAACGTAGTTTTGCCACGACCCTCTCCACCCTGCACCTGGCTGAGGCCAGGACCAATGGCAAAGGTGAGATTGTCAAACACGGGTGGTTTTCCAGGGTAGCCAAAACGCAGGCCCGTCGCCGTCAGCAGTTCGCCTGGCATGATCTTCAAGCCCTTGATCTGCGCGCCCGCTCCAGGTTTCGCGCTACGTCTTTGGGTTTGAGGCCGTACATGTCCGCAAACTCTTCGGTCGTTTTCCCGCTGGCTTCAAAAGTGCGCAGCAGCGCTTCGTCCTTGGCAAACAGAACTCTGGCCTGCGTCAATGCCTCGTCCAGGAGCGCATTGGCCTCTTCATCGCGTCCCCGGTTGAGTTCCGCATATGCCTCGCAACCCAGAGAAGACTCCTGGATGGCGCGCACCATGCGCTCAATGAGCTGGGGTCGCAGGTCTTCCTTGCTTCGGTTTTGCCTGCGCCGGAAGACTTCCACTAGGGCGTGGTGAATATGCTCTGGGGCCATGGCTTCAACGGCCTGTGCCGTCAGGTCATGGCGTTGCTGCCCAGACGCCACCGCGCTCAGATAGCGCGTGGATCGGGTGTGCATGGACAGCGCCGCCTTGAGCAGGTCGCGTTCAAACACATCGGGGTGCGCGGCAAGCAAGTCCTGAAAAATTCCCCTTTTCAAGGGAAGAAAGGCAGAACCAAACAAGCGGGGGTAAAGCTCTGCCAGTTTTTCAAGTAACGGAAAAACGTTGGGCCTCTTGGATTTACCTGGCTCAGGCTGAGCGAGTTCGGTGGTTGATTCTGGGGCGGTAGGAGCGGAGTCAGACATGGAGTGCGCCGTGATCAAAACGGCAGTTTCTGCCAACAAAAAACCCGCTACGCTGAAATAAACGTGCGGGCCAAAA
>CAJBMJ010000235.1 GCA_903954045.1 uncultured beta proteobacterium
AGTTGTTGTCACTGCCCGGAACATTCAAACCCACAAAAACTACACCCGCCGCTTCCCACCGCACGTTTTCGCGGTACGCGGCGTACGCCGGTTCCCGACTTTGCCGCACAAGCTCAAACTGTCGCCTCCCCAATGTTTTCTCATCGGCAAAAAACAGTGTGCGCAGTTTATCCAGACGCTCAATCGGTTCATACGCGCCATTGCTGCGGCGGTGGCAGTCCGTCCACTCGTTGTCGCCCGGAACATAGATGAGCGGATGCCGGGACGCCTTGAAGACGCCCAGGATATCGAGAAAAGCCGCATCGCTGCAGGCCGACCCGCCACTTTTGATGTCACCATCATGAATCACGAACGCAAGGTCTTCCGAATCCATTTCTGCCATCAATTCAGGCAGCAAGTCGCGCTCACGCTGGCTGTAGGATGTATCGCCGAACAATCCAATGGTGATGGGCTGGACCCTGGTTTGGGCCAACGCAGCTCCCGTCAGGCTCCCAAGCAGCATGAGGATGGAGAGGTGGAGGTACTTGATCGCCACTGGCGATTGAAACTATGGAAGATTCGTCGGCACCAGCACCGGAGAAATCAGAGTGCCATTTCCCTGCTGACCTTCAAGATTGCGTCCCCAGCCCCACAAGGTCCCGTCCGCCTTGAACGCAAAAGAGTGATAGAGACCCGCCGCAATGGCTAGCCATGTCATCTCGTTTCCCATTTGCCGCGGTGGCGATATGTCAATCGTTGTGCCATCCCCCAACTGACCTTCACTGTTTGAACCCCAGGCCCACAACGTGCCGTCGGACTTGACGGCAAGGCTATGACTGCCGCCAGCTTTCACAATAGCCCAATGGGTATCGACGCCAACCTGTGTCGGTAGCAAGACATCCTCCGGGGGAGTAAGGCCAAGCTGATGAGATCCATTAGACCCCCAGGAAAAGAGAGAACCTTCCGACCGAATAGCCAGCGTGTGGGAACCTCCGGCAGACACAGCGACCCAGGTGTCGATTCCGACTTGTGTTGGAACGTGGAGTTCAATGATCGAATTTTGCCCAAGTTGGCCGCTGGCATTGGCGCCCCAACTCCAGATCGTCCCGTCGGCACGTCTAGCCACTGAGTGCTTGGCACCAGCGGAAATCGCTGTCCAGTTGGTAAATTTTCCGATCTGGACGGGTGCTGTGCGGTCAATCGTAGTGCCGTCACCCAACTGACCACTGTAATTTGCCCCCCACGCCCACAAAGTACCGTCTTTTTTGAGTGCAATAGTATGCGCCTGCCCAGCGGATACGCCGACCCATGTCGTGTCGGAGCCTACTTTGACAGGCACTGGCCGATTGATGAAGGTGCCATCGCCCAACTGGCCGTTCTGATTAAAACCCCAGGTCCATAAGGTGCCATCCGTTCGGAGCGCCACGGTGTGCAGGTCACCGCTTGAAATTGAAGACCAGGTCTTAACTATTCCGATCCAGGTAGGAAGCAACTTGTCGCCATATGTACCATCACCCAACTGACCAGCCTGATTGCGCCCCCAGGCGAACAATGTGCCGTCAACTTTCAAAGCAACGGTATGGGTACTACCCGCAGAAACCGCAACGAATGGAGCCTTCACTGTGAGCTTGGTCGTACCCGCCACGGTGCCTACGGTCGCCGTCACGATTTCAACACCAGAGGCCTTACCTGTCGCCAAACCCGTCGTGAACAAAACTGAAACCGCTGATCCACCCGAAGTCCACTTCGCAGTCTTGGTGAGATCGGCCGTTGAACCATCCGAATAGGTCCCCATTGCCACAAACTGCTGGCTCACACCAAACGCAACCGTAGGATCAACTGGGGTCACCGCGATCGACAGCAAAGACGGCGTTGTTGTTCCTGTTGCTGCAGTGGTTGCGGTGTCACTTGTTCCACCGCCTCCACAGCCAACCAATATTGCCATGAACATGAGAACGAAAAATCTAGCAAATAATTTTTTCATAATGTTCAAAAACGACTAAATGCACGGCAGAAATGGCTCTTCAAATGATAAGACCTTATCCAGAGTTTAGTGACCACTACTGGTGGTTAACGCCAAAATTGACCGCTTTTGCCCCGTCAATCCAAGTTGTGAGAAGGCTTGAGTCAATCTGGCGCTTTTTTATTCAACAGCGATCTTTGTGAGTTTTACCTGAAGCCACCGTTGGAAATGTGCTGCTGCACCTCGGCATTCATGTTGATGGTGCGCCCCCAATCGCGCGGCGTTTCACCGGGCCACTTGTTGGTGGCGTCCAGCCCCATCTTGCTGCCCAGGCCACTGACCGGGGAGGCAAAGTCCAGGTAGTCGATGGGGGTGTTCTCCACCATCATGGTGTCGCGCACCGGGTCGACCCGGGTGGTCAGGGCCCAGATGACTACCATCCAGTCAGGTACGTTGACGTAGGCAAGGTGGGCCAATGACTCGTGCCATTTATTGCTAGACGTTTAACGCATTGCGTCATTAAAAAACAGCAACGCAGTTCAGCAACCAAAGATTATTCAGTTTCTGGAAGCTATCGACATTGAGTCAAGTTGGTCCCATCGTATTGCTGTGACTTGGGAAGTCCCCTGATAGCGTTCGAAGTCGAAGCAGGTCTGAAACTGGTGGTGCTTACGCAACCGTTGCGACGATGGTGCTTTATCGGCAAAAGTAACCCGCGACAGTCTACTGGTCAGTGGCGGGGTTCTTCTCCATGGTGAAGGCGTCCACGCACCCTGCAGTGCGATCCTGCACTCCATATACCATCACAAAGATCCATTCCTGGTTGCGTTCCGGTACGGTCATGAAGTATCTGGGCTGTCCCAAGTTGTCGATCGGTTCAGAACTTGACTTGCCTCACCATGAAGAATTGAACGTTGCTTCGCGCTTCATGGCAACGTGTCTCGCCGTTACAGAGCCAGCGGTATCGCTATCGGTCGCTGCGCACCCAATCGACGCTACTGCAAATACAGCGGCACCAGTCAA
>CAJBMJ010000236.1 GCA_903954045.1 uncultured beta proteobacterium
GCGCACCACACCCAGGTCGTGAGAAATGAATAGGTATGCCAGTCCCAACTCTTCTTGCAAATCGGCCAGCAGATTGAGCACCTGGGCCTGGATGGATACGTCGAGCGCAGATACGGGTTCGTCCGCCACTACCAAAGCGGGGTCAAGCATAAGAGCCCGGGCGATCGCAATGCGCTGACGCTGTCCACCAGAGAACATGTGCGGATACCGGTCGTAGTGCTCCGGCCGAAGTCCCACTTTGGCCAGCATGGTGCGGGCTTTGGATGCACGTTGTTCAGCGGTAAGGGCAGTGTTGATTTCAAGCGGTGCTTCCAGAATCTGGCCGATACGCTTGCGGGGATTCAAGGAGCCATAGGGGTTTTGAAATACCAGTTGAACTTTCTTTCGCAGTTCACGGCGGCCCTGCTCAGTGGCCTTGACCACATCGACGCCGCCAATGCTCAGTTCCCCTGCGGTGGGCGTTTCAATCAAGGAAACCATACGCGCCAATGTGGACTTGCCGCAACCCGATTCACCAACCACAGCCAGTGTTTTTCCAGCTTCCACGGTAAAGGACACATTGCTGACTGCCTGCAGCTGGTCCGGTTTGCGCAAGGCCCCTTTGCTGATGGGATAGACCTGTTTGAGTGATTGTGCCTGGACGACGATCTTCGCAGTGCTATTCTGGTGCGTGGCGGCACTCATGCTAAGGCCTCCTGTATTTGGGCATATTTTTGGCCCAGGGGGAAATGGCATCGCACCGCTCCATTGCTCAGGGGTGTCAGACCCGGGCGTTGTCGACACTCCTGTTGGTTAGCGTAGTTGCAGCGAGGCCCAAACAGGCAGCCCCCCGGTCGGTCGTAAAGGCCCGGCACCATGCCGGGAATTGTGGCCAAGCGCCCGCCGCCGTGACTGCGCTCGGGCATCGACGCCATGAGCGCTTCGGTATACGGATGTTGTGGGGTTGTAAAGATGTCCTGTGCCTGGCGTTCTTCCATCAGTTGCCCGGCATACATGACTGCCACGCGCTGCGCCATTTCGCTCACCACACCCATGTTGTGGGTAATCAACACCAGGGCCATGTCGCGCTCTTTTTGCAGACTTCGCAGCAGATCCAGGATTTGCGCCTGGATAGTGACATCGAGTGCGGTAGTAGGTTCGTCAGCGATCAGCAATTTCGGATTGCAGGCAATGGCCATGGCGATCATGACGCGCTGGCTCATGCCACCTGAGAGTTGGTGCGGATAGACCGCCAGGCGGCTCTCCGGCGCAGGAATGCCCACTTGCTCCAGCAGTTCGATGGATCGTCTGTGCGCTGCTTTCTTGTCCATACCCATATGCAGACGCAGTGTTTCGGCCAACTGGTAACCCACGGTAAAACAGGGGTTGAGGCTGGTTGTAGGATCCTGGAAGATCATCGAAAGATCTTTGCCGGTGAGTTTGCGACGCTGGGTTTCTGACAGGGCCAACAGGTCATGCCCGTCAAAGCGCATGGTGTCGGCCCGCACCTTGCCTGGGTATCCGACCAGGCCCATCAGGGCCATCATCGTGACGCTTTTGCCAGAGCCGGACTCGCCCACAATGCCCAGAACTTCACCGGGCTCTACAGTCAGGCTCACACCGTCTACCGCATGCATGGTGCTGTTGTGCGATGGAAACTCCACCGAGAGATTCTTGATTTCTAGTAGTGCCATGGTGTTTGTCCTGGTCTTATCGCTTGAGCTTGGGATCCAGCGCGTCGCGCAAGCCGTCACCCAGCAGATTGAACGCCAGCACCGTGATGAGAATCATGAGGCCCGGAAAGGTCACTACCCACCAGGCGCGCAATACGAATTCCCGTGCGTCTGCCAGCATCGTGCCCCATTCAGGTGAGGGTGGCTGAGCCCCGAGGCCCAGGAAACCCAAGGCCGCTGCGTCCAGGATGGCGGTGGAAATACCCAGCGAAGCCTGCACAATGAGTGGCGCGGTGCAGTTGGGCAAAATTTCGCTGAACATCAGTCGCAGGTGACCGGCACCGCCCATACGGGCGGCTGTCACGTAGTCACGGGAGGTTTCGGAAATGACTGCAGCACGTGTAATGCGGACATAGTGAGGCAACACCACAATGGCGACCGCCAACATTGCGTTCATCAAGCCGGGTCCGAGGATGGCCACAATCACAATGGCCAGAAGCAGGCTGGGCAGGGTCAAGATGATGTCCATCATGCGCATGACCGCGATCTCAAAAATGCCGCGGAAATAGCCTGCCAGCAGCCCCAGCACCGTGCCAACAATCACGGAAATAGCTACCACCGCAATACCTATCAGCAGCGAAAGTCGCGCACCATGAATCAGACGAGAAAGAATGTCCCGCCCAATGGCATCGGTTCCCAGCCAATGTGCGGAGGAACCTCCTTCTTGCCAGGCCGGAGGCTTGAGGAATACCGTGTTGTTCGTCAGGTCCGGGGCATAGGGTGCGATCTGGTTGGCAAAAGCTGCGAGCAGCAGCACCCCCATCACGATGCACAGTCCTGCAAGTGCGCCTTTGTTGGCCTTGAAAGAACGCCAGAAATCACGCAGCGGGTGCAATGGGGCAATGCCAGTCTGCGATTCGGTAGTGCTAGCGCTTGTCATTTTTGGTGCCGGATGCGGGGGTTGATGATTCCGTAGGTCACATCGACCAACAGGTTGACCGACATGACGACAATGCCCAGTAGCAGCATGCCGCCTTGGAGCACAGGGTAGTCGCGTCGGCTGATGGCTTCAATCAGCCATTTGCCAACGCCGGGCCAGGAAAAAATGGTTTCCGTCAGGATGGCTCCCGTAAACAAGACGCCAATTTGCAGGCCGATGACAGTGATCACCGGAATCAACGCATTGCGCAAGGCATGCACACCCACTACGCGCAATTTGGATAGACCCTTGGCGCGCGCAGTACGGATGTAGTCTTCACCGAGCACTTCGAGCATTGCCGAGCGCGTCATGCGTGCAATGACCGCCAACGGGTTGGTACCCAGCACGATGGTGGGCAATATGAGATGAGAAACTGTCGAAAGAAAGGCGCCTTTTTCTCCGGAAAGCAGAGAATCAATCAGCAGGAACCCAGTGACCGAATCAAAGAAATACTGTACGGCGATGCGGCCGGAAACCGGGGTCAGGTCGAGTTGCACCGAAAAAAGCAGGATGAGTAGCAGACCCCACCAGAAAATGGGCATGGAGTATCCGGCCAGAGAGACGCCCATGACACCATGGTCCAGTACCGAATTACGTTTGACTGCAGCAAGAATGCCAGCGGGTATGCCGATCACCAAAGCGAACACGATGGCACACAGCGCAAGTTCAATGGTTGCGGGAAAGAGCGCCGTGAACTCTTCCAGCACAGGGGCTTGCGTGATGATGGATTTACCCAGATCACCCTGCAGCACTTTGCTGATGTAAATGCCATATTGCACGATCACCGGTTGGTCCAGCCCGTATTCCTTGAGCAATTTCGCGTGGCGCTCGGCATCAATGCCGCGTTCTCCCGCCAGGGTTTCAATAGGATCGCCAGGTACCAGGCGAATCAGAAAGAACGCCAGCAGCGTCATGCCGAAAAATGTCGGGATGATCAGGCTCAGGCGCGTGAAGATGAAACGCAACATGGGTTAGACCGTTGTTTCTCAAAGAGGTTGTAATGGAAAAGGGCCGGTTTACACCGGCCCTTTTCCAGGATTGTATACAGTTGTTTACTTGAGATGCTTGCCAATCAGGCCAGCCATTTCAAACATGGACACCTGCACTTTGCCAAACACTTCCTTGAGTTTGGCGTCGGCGTTGATCATGCGCTTGTTGACTGCATCTTGAAGTTTGTTCTTCTTGATGTAGGCCCACAGCTTGCTGACCACCTCGGTGCGTGGCAGCGGAGCGGATCCGACCACCGCTGCCAAGGCTGCGCTGGGTGTCAGGGCTTTCATGAAAGCGGCATTGACAGTGCGCTTTTTGGCGGGGGCCTTGGGAGCAGCGGCTTTCTTGGCAGGAGCTGCCTTTTTCGCGGGAGCTGCTTTCTTGGCAGGAGCAGCTTTTGGAGCTGGCGCTTTAGCAGCGGCTTTTTTCGCTGGAGCGGCTTTCTTGGCGGGTGCTGCTTTCTTTGCAGGTGCAGCTTTTTTCGCCGGGGCTTTCTTTGCAGTTGCCATAATCGATTGTCCTTCTGGAAGTTGATTAATCACCAGCGAAAAACTGCTTCTTCACTGGCAAAGCGGATGCTACTGGAGAAAAAGCGCGTTTCCTACTGAAAAAATGCTTTTTTCACTCGAGGATGTTGTTTTTTTCGTCTGAAATTCACTCAAAGGGTAAAAAAGCTTGCTGCACTGGCACGAGAGCCGAATTGGTCAAGCGCTTTTGCGGGTGGGTACCGTGGCCAAAATCACACTGAAAAGTGCTATGGCGAATGCCAGCATCTGCAAACCACTGAGCCGTTCCCCCAGTACCAGAATACCCACAAGTGCCGCAGAGATGGGCAACATGACAGTGAAAACGCCGGCATGGGAGGCTGGAACTGTTTTGAGCCCCGTCATCCACAGCCATACAGTCCACACGCTGGCCGCCAGAGAATAGAAGACGAGCAATAGCCATGAGGGCGTTTGCACGCTGCTGAAGTCAAATCCCCAGGCAACATAAAGGCCCAGCGGAGTCATCAGCGCAAACCCCCATAGGTTGATCAGTGCGGTGATGCGTTTTGGGGAAAGTGTTCCAGTGAGTTTTTTTCCAATAACCGCATAGGCCGCCTCACAGAGAACCGCCGCAAACACCAGCAAATTGCCCAATAGCGCCTTGTTTTGCAATAAATCGGCCTCTGACCCTGGCGATGTCTGCGCAGGCAGCTCATTTTTTGATAGCGCCAAAAGCCCGATCCCCAGCGCACTGAAAGCCACGGCGATGCCTGTTTGCAGGCTGATTTTTTCTTTCAGAAAAGCCCAGCTCATGACGGCAACGACCGCAGGAATGGAAGCCATGATCACTCCGGCGGCTACGGCACTTGTCATGCTCACCCCAAACAGCATGCAAATTGAAAACAGAAAATTACCCAAAAGCGACTCCAGAAACAGCAGTCGACGTGTTGCGGCTGACATTGGCAACTCGTTGGCAGGGCGTTTGAGCCAGTGGACCATCGCGAGCCCGCCAATGCCAAAACGCAACCAGGCCAGCAAAAACACGGGCAAGGCAGCCACCAGAGGTTTCGAAAGAGCCACATAACTTCCTACCAGCGACATGCTCAGAGCTAGGAAGAAGTACGCCAGCCATCGTCTGGGTGCGAGGTTGGTGGGTGAAGCAGATTGCATTGGCAGGGGGGTAAGCGGGGTTGCGCCCGGTATTGTGAAGTGGTTTGTGACTAAATATGGAAATTGGCACCACCAGAGCATCTTTACCTGGGGTACCGTAACAACATTCAGATGGGGACCATTTTCATGGCAATTGGACAATTTGCGTATGCCAGCAACGGCAATCGATTTCTCGCGGTGGGCGCTTTGGACAGTGAGCCTTTTGCGCTATCTGGCGTGCCTTTCGATGGCGCGGTGACTAACCGTCCCGGGGCCCGCTTTGCCCCGCAAGAAATACGGCGCGCATCCCTGATGTTGTGCGATGGTCTGCACCCCTACTTTGGTGTGGGTTTGGAGGGACTGTTGGGAGATGCGGGGGATATGCGCCTGCCCAACGCATCCCCGCTGGCAGAAGTGCGTGATGCGATTTCGCAGCAGGCAGACGCGCTGATGGCCAATCACCACTGTGTTTTTCTTGGTGGCGACCATTCAGTGACTCTGCCTCTGCTGCGAGCGTTGCACGCGCAACATGGCCCCGTGGCGCTGATCCATTTTGATGCCCATTGTGATACTTGGACTGACCACTTTGGTGAACCTTCGGGCCACGGAACCTGGACCTATGAAGCCCTGCAGGAAGGCCTAGTCGTGCCCGAAAGCACCATCCAGATTGGGCTTCGTTCCAGTGGCGATCGAGCGGCCCGCGAGTACGTGCGCGACCAGGGTGGCTTGATCTATACCGCGCGGGACTTGCGAGGCAAGGATGGAGCGGGGCTGCAAGAGATTGTCTTGGCTATCCAACAGCGTGTTGGCGGCCGACCCTGCTATTTGACGCTGGACATTGATTGCCTGGACCCTGCCTTTGCGCCCGGAACCGGTACCCCCGAGCCAGCTGGCATGAGCAGTTCGCAGGTCATGACATTCCTGGAGGAGTTGGCTCCTCTGAATTTTGTGGGAATGGATTGCGTGGAAGTGGCGCCAGCGTACGACCATGCCGAGTTGACCAGCACGGCTGCGGCGACCTTCGTCTGGACCTATTTGTGCGGCCAGGCCGCCAAACGCAAACCCCAATAAACTTTTTGCCAAGGGTGGATACATGCTTTTGCAGTCGGATACCCAACTTAACCAGAGCAGCTACTACGAAGCCAGCGTGCTGAGAGACAAAGTCGCTGAGCCCTTGGCGGCTGACATCAGCGCCGACGTTGTGGTTGTGGGCGCTGGCTTTGCAGGACTCTCTGCAGCCATTGAATTGGCACAACGGGGGTACCAGGTCGTTGTACTGGAGGCAGAGCGCATTTGTAGCGGCGCTTCCGGGCGCAACGGTGGGCAAGCCATTATTGGATATGCCAGCGGGCAAGAGCCGTTTGAAAAGCAGCTTGGAAAGGATGCCGCGCAAAGCGCCTGGAAGATGTCCCTGGAAGCGATTGACTTGCTAGACGAGCGCATCGCCAATTACCAAATCGATTGTGATCGGGTGCATGGCTACCTGTACGTCGCTGAAACTGCGCGCAAAGCGCGTGCACTGGAAGCTGACGTCAAAGACATGGAGCAGAGTTATGGATTCGGGTGTGACTTTGTCGAAGGTCCTCAGGTGTCTCGCTATATTCAAAGTCCGCGCTACTGTGCAGCGGCCTTTGAACGCAAATCAGGGCACCTGCACCCTTTGAAGTACGGCTTGGGGCTGGCCAGGGCGGCCAGGAGCCTGGGAGTACAAATTTTTGAGAACTCGCCTGTCACCGCCCTCCAAAGAGGAAAACGTTTGCGCGCTGCAACGGCGAAAGGCTCCGTAAGCGCGGCGTGGGGAATCCTGGCGGGAAACTGCATGCTCGCGGAGCACGGCCCCGAGGTCGCACCCGAGATCAGTTCACGCATCATGCCAGTGGGAACGTACATCATTGGCACTTCTCCGGTGGATCCAGCATTGTGCGAACGACTGATTCCCGGGAATGCATCGGTCTGCGACAACAACTTCATCCTGGACTATTTCCGCTTCAGCGCAGATCACCGCATGCTGTTTGGCGGACGGGTAAGTTACTCGACCCGAACACCCCACAACTTGCAGGAGGTGATGTCCAAGCGCATGGCAATGGTGTTTCCAGAACTCCGTGGTGTGTCTGTGGAATACGTTTGGGGCGGGTTCGTGGATATCAGCATGAACCGGGCACCCGATTTTGGTCGGCTGGACAGCAATCTGTTCTACCTGCAAGGATTTAGCGGACATGGCGTGGCTTTGACCGGCTTGGCTGGCCGTCTGGTGGCCGAAACGGTCGCCGGGCAGGCAGAGAGGCTGGACATATTTTCGCGACTTCAGCACCGCCCCTTTCCTGGCGGCCCCTGGTTGCGCACGCCCAGTCTTGTCCTGGGAATGGCCTACCACCGACTGAAGGATGCCCTGTAGCGGCTGCGCTATCTGGCGTATCGACTCAGTTCCTGGCTGATCATGGTGGCCAGCAGCGGACCGTAGTGCGCGATATCTGACAAAGGCGCATAACCATAGCCAATGACCAGGCCTTTTGCGTCGTGTCGTTTCAGGCTGTAGGCAGACAGTGCACGCACCGTCAGTCCCTTCGCAGAGATGCGCAATGCCAGGGCTTTGTCGTCCAGATCGGGGGGCAGGCGCA
>CAJBMJ010000237.1 GCA_903954045.1 uncultured beta proteobacterium
GACCTGATCCTGCTGGACATCATGATGCCGGACATGGATGGCTTTGAAGTGTGCAGGCGCCTCAAAGATAACCCTGCACTCAACCCGATCCCGGTTATTTTTGTCACGGCGATGAGCGAACTCGATGCCGAGGCCAAGGGATTGGCTCTGGGTGCGGTGGACTACATCACCAAACCCATCAACGTGGAAATCGCGCGGCAACGCATTCGCAACCTCATTGTGCGAGAGCACCTGCGCAAGGAAGTGGAAGTCCAGCGCGACCAGCTCGACAGCCAGGTCACTGCGCTGAAGAACTCCGAGCGACAGCTCCAACTCGCTGCCAGCGTATTTACCTACGCCCGCGAGGCCATCATGATCACGTCGGCTAATGGCACCATTGTCGATGTCAACAACGCCTTTACGCACATCACTGGGTACAGCCGGGATGAAAGCGTCGGAAAAAACCCGCGCATTCTGAGCTCCGGCAAACAGGACGCCGACTTTTACTCCACCATGTGGCGCGACCTCTCCAGCAAGGGGCACTGGTACGGGGAAGTCTGGAACCGCCGCAAAAGCGGAGAAGTCTTTGCAGTGATGCAAACCATCAGCACGGTGCGCGACGGACAAGGCAGGCCAGACCATTACGTTTCACTTTTCTCGGACATCACCGCTTCCAAAACCCACCAGCAAGAGCTTGAGCACATTGCACATTACGATGCACTGACCGGCCTGCCCAATCGGGCTTTGTTGGCTGACCGCATGCGTCAGGCGCTGTCCCAATCCCAGCGGCGGGGGCAACTGGTCGCTGTGGTGTTTTTGGATCTGGACGGCTTCAAATCGGTCAACGACCTGCATGGTCACGAAGTAGGAGACCACCTGCTGATTTCGCTGGCAAAGCGTATGCGCCAGGCCCTGCGAGACGGCGACACACTTGCGCGCGTTGGCGGAGACGAGTTCGTGGCGGTTCTGGTGGACCTCAATGAAATTTCGGCCTGTGTTCCGATGCTCACTCGCATGCTGGCGGCAGCTTCACAAGCGATTCCGGTGGGGGATCTGACCCTAAGGGTATCTGCCAGCCTGGGGGTCACCTTTACCATTCCGGGCGAGGAAAGTGATGCAGACCTGCTGCTGCGCCAAGCCGACCAGGCCATGTACCAGGCCAAGCTGACCGGCAAAAACCGTTACCACGTCTTTGACGCCGACCAGGATCGCAGCGTGCGTGGCCACCATGAGAGTCTGGACCACATTCGCCAGGGCCTTGAAAAAAGGCAGTTTGTTCTCTACTACCAACCCAAGGTCGATATGCGCCTGGGCCGTGTGATTGGAGCGGAAGCCCTGATCCGCTGGCAGCACCCCGAACGTGGCTTGCTGCTGCCCGGCGTATTTTTGCCGACGATTGAAGACCACCCCCTGTCAGTAGATATCGGTGAATGGGTTATTGAAACTGCCATTCAGCAAACGGTAGCCTGGCAAAAAATAGGGCTGCATGTGCCGGTGAGCGTGAACGTCGGAGCCAGGCAGTTGCAGCAGGAGCACTTTGTGGACCGGCTTCGCATGCTGCTGGTGCGTTACCCGGAGCTTCCGCCAGGACAGCTGGAACTGGAGATTCTGGAAACCAGCGCGCTGGAAGACGTGGCCGGGGTGTCAGCGGTCATTGAAGCCTGCCATAGCCTGGGTATCAAATTCGCGCTGGACGACTTCGGCACGGGTTACTCTTCACTCACCTATCTCAAGCGCCTGCCGGTGGCGATGCTCAAAATCGACCAGAGCTTTGTGCGCGACATGCTGGTTGACCCCGATGACCTGGCCATTCTGGAAGGTGTTATTGGGCTAGCCACGGCATTTCGCCGCAAAGTAATTGCCGAAGGGGTTGAAACCGTCGCCCACGGTAGCCGGCTTCTGCAGCTTGGTTGCGACAACGCGCAGGGCTATGGCGTGGCCCGCCCCATGCCCGCCGAAGAATTCCCGCTGTGGGTCAAGAACTGGCGACCCGACGCGGCATGGAGCCAGGTTCTGGAACTTGAGCCCAAAAACTATCAGGCTTATTGAACTTATGAATTAGCACTCGCTCATATAGAGTGCTAACATTCGCGCTGCGAACATAAGGAGTTCTGGTATGACCGTACACATTGGAAATGCAACCGCTGCCCTGGCCGTGGCAAACCCATGGTCCGTGGTGCCTTCCCTGGGAAATTTGGATGCCTATATTTCGGCAGCCAATCGCCTCCCCATGCTCACTCAGGAAGAAGAGCAGGAGTATGCGAGAAAATTCAAAACCTCCAACGATCTAGAGGCTGCCGGTAAGTTAGTGCTCTCTCACTTGCGCCTGGTGGTGTCCGTTGCGCGCCAGTACCTGGGCTATGGACTGCCCCATGGCGACCTGATTCAAGAAGGCAATGTGGGCCTGATGAAGGCCGTCAAACGCTTCGACCCCGATCAGGGCGTACGCCTGGTGAGCTATGCACTGCACTGGATCAAGGCCGAAATCCACGAATACATCCTCAAAAACTGGCGCATGGTCAAGGTCGCTACCACCAAGGCCCAACGCAAGCTGTTCTTTAACCTGCGCTCCATGAAGCAGCGCTTCAAGAGCGACGACGCTGCAGCCGACCTGGGTACCCACCGCGAGACTCTGAACCCTGAGCAGATTGACGCCATGGCGCGCGAACTGAAGGTCAAGCCTGAAGAGGTAATCGAGATGGAAACCCGCCTGTCGGGTGGCGATGTCTTGCTCGATCCGGGCGCATCTGACGACGGCGAAGACACCTTTGGCCCCATTGCCTACCTCACAGACGCAAGCCATGAACCCGTGGCCATGATCGAAGCCCACCAGCGCGATGTGCTGGCCTCCGAAGGCATCGCCACAGCGTTGGACAGCCTGGACGCGCGCAGCCGCCGCATCGTGGAAGAGCGCTGGCTCAAGGTCAATGATGACAACTCGGGAGGCATGACCCTGCACGATCTGGCCGCAGAATACGGCGTCAGCGCCGAGCGTATCCGCCAGATCGAGGTGGCGGCCATGAAAAAAATGAAGGCCAGCCTGGCTGCTTACGCCTGAAGCAGCGCAGCGAGTCGCTGCGTTTGGTACACAATGCCCCTGTTGGCCCCGGCCTCAGGGGTTTGTTTTTTGGAGATGATTTCATGCGCCGTAGAGTTCTGACCCTTGCTACTATTTCAATAGCTGCTCTTGCATACACTACCGGCGCTAGCGCCCAAAATAGCACCCAAAAATCAGCATGGCCCAGCAAGCCGCTGCGCATCATCGTCGGTTTCCCGGGCGGCTCCTCGCCGGACCTGACTGCCCGCGCCTTTGCCGAGCCCCTGTCCAAAGCCCTGGGGCAGCCCGTGATCGTAGAGAACAAGGTAGGCGCCGCTGGCAATATTGCCGCCGACTACGTGTCCAAGGCCACCGACGACCACACCATCGGTCTGATGATCAATGGCAATATGACGATTGCCAAACTGCTCAACGGCAAACTGCCGTACGACCCGCTCAAAGACCTGACCCCGGTGAGCCTCCTGGGCACCTCGCCACTGGTTTTAACGGCGCCAGCCAACGCCCCCGGCAGCAATGCCACCGAGTTTCTGGCGGCCGCGCGTGCTGCCGGAGACAAGTGGAACTACGGCACACCGGGTGTGGGCACCGTGGGCCATCTGGGTATGGAGTTGCTCAAGGCCCGCGCCGGTCTGAAAGCGGTACACGTGCCCTACCCTGGCTACCCCCAGGTGGCCACCGCCATGATTGCCGGAGATTTGCACCTGAGCATGCTGCCTACCGCACTGGCCAATGCCCAGATCAAGGCTGGCAAACTCAAGGCCATTGGCATCACCAGCAGCGGGCGCAGCACACTGGTACCCGATTTGCCAAGCCTCTCGGAAGCCGGAGTGAAAGACTTCAATCTCGAGATCTGGAACGGTGTCGCCGCGCCCAACAGCATGCCAAAACCGGTTGTGGCCCGGCTGTCAAACCTGTTCAGTGAGATCGCGCGCAGCCCGGAGATGCGCCAAAAACTGTTCCAGCAGGGTTGGACCGTAGCTGGAACGTCTGCGGAAGGCCTGGCCATCCGGATTCAGTCGGACACCGCAACCCTGGGCGAAATCATCCGCAGCCAGGGTATTAAGGCCGAATAACGCTGCGCGCTGACAGGCTCTGTCAGCTGGCCTCTTTCAGCAGGAGCTTGATGTCACCGGCCAACGCCGGTGCGCCGCTGCCGTAACGGGTGAACAATCGCAATTGGCCCTTGGTGTCCCACACATAGCTACCAGCCGAGTGGTCCATGGTGTAACTGGTGGGTGTTTTTCCTTCCACCTTTTTGTAATACACCTTGAAGTCCTTGGCCACTTCGGCCAGTTTTTCCGGGGTGGTGTACAGCGCCAAAAAGCTGGGGTCAAAGTTACCCATATACTGCTTGAGCATTTCGGGCTGGTCACGCTGGGGGTCCACAGTGACAAACAGGCCCTGCAGACGATCACCGTCCTTGCCCAGCGCTTTCTTTACCTCAGCCAGTTCGGACATGGAGGTCGGGCACACGTCGGGACACTGGGTGTACCCAAAGAACATCACCACCACTTTGCCAGCGAAATCCGGCAGATGGCGGACCTGGCCGTTGTGATCGGTCAACTC
>CAJBMJ010000238.1 GCA_903954045.1 uncultured beta proteobacterium
GAGCCCGGCGGTGAGCCCTCGCTTGACTGGACGTTTCAGGGTGTATCAAAAAGTGTGCGACTGCCTGCATCGGAAAGTGACCCTTTCGAACAAGCCCTCAAAAGCCTCCATGTGTTGTTGGCCAATGAAGCAGGTGTTCCCCGCATCGATGCGATCGCCCACCGCGTGGTGCATGGTGGACAAAGTTTTCGTGAAAGTGTCAGGGTGACCGATGCAGTGCTGGAGGAGCTTGAAAAACTGAACTCTTTGGCACCATTGCACCAACCCAACAACATCAAAGGCATTCGGGCCTTTCAGAAAGCGTTTCCGACTGTGCCCCAAGTGGCATGTTTTGACACGGCCTTCCATGCCAGCATTGGAGAGATGGACTACAGCTTTGCGATACCCCAAAAGCTTGCACAAGAGGGGGTCAGACGCTATGGATTTCACGGTCTGTCTTACCACTATGTCATGGGTGTGCTGCGTCAGCACAGCGCCAGGGCCATGGGGCGGGTGCTGATGGCGCATTTGGGTAACGGAGCTAGTTTGTGCGCGGCCCTTGAAGGGAAAAGTTGCGCGACCACCATGGGTTTTTCCGCAGTGGATGGCCTGATGATGGGCACACGTACTGGGGCACTGGACCCCGGGGTCATTCTGTATTTGCTTGAACAAGGCTGGGACCACCAGCAACTGCAAAATCTGCTCTACAAGCAAAGTGGATTGTTGGGAGTGTCCGGCATTTCAGCCGATATGCGCAAACTGCGCAATGATGGAAGTGCGGCAGCGCAGCGAGCCATCGATATGTTCACACACAGGGTCATCAGGGAAGCCGGGGCCCTTGTGGCTTCCATGCAGGGACTGGACCTTATTGCGTTTAGTGGTGGCATTGGCGAGCATGACGCAGTATTGAGAGGCCAGGTATGCGAACGCCTGGCATGGATGGGAGTTGCCATAGATCCGCAACTCAACGTCGAGGCTACGGGTGCAGAAGTTCGCTCCATCCACCGCCCGAACAGCCGCGTCGAAGTATGGGTTGTCCCTACCGATGAAGGTCTGGTCGCCGCGCAAGAAGCGGCCCGTATCGCTGTTGAATTAAAACCAAATGAGGTAAGTCCATGAGAAAAAAAGTAGTTTCAGCAACCGAAGCAATTGCCATCCTGCGCGACGGAGACACGTTGTGCTGCTCCGGATTTGGTAGCAACGGAGTGCCCGTCGAGTTGATCCTCGCTTTGGAAAAACGCTTTCTCGAAACAGGCTCGCCCAAGAATCTCACCCTGCTTTTCGGTGGTGGTCCCGGAGACGGTGGTACGGGTGGTGTCAATCATCTGGCACACGAAGGAATGCTCAAACGCGTGATTGGCGGACACTACGGCTTGGTTCCCCAAATTGGGAAGCTGGCCTTGGAAAGCAAAGTGGAGGCCTACAACTTGCCGCTGGGTGTTATCTCCCATCTATACAGGGACATCGCCTGCGGCCTTCCGGGCACGGCCTCGAAAGTAGGATTGGGCACCTTCGTGGACCCACGCCTGGAAGGCGGAAAGATTGGTAGCAAAACCACTGAAGACGTGGTTCAGGTGATTCAACTTGGCGGCAAGGAGCTGCTCTACTACAAGACCTTCCCAATTTCTGTGGCATTCATCCGCGGCACTACAGCGGACCCTGAAGGCAACATCACAATGGAGCGTGAAACCTTGACGCAGGATGCGCTGGCTATTGCGACTGCCACCAAGAACAGTGGCGGCTTTGTGATCGCCCAGGTGGAACGTATTGCCGAGCGGGGGTCACTCAACCCACGCCGCGTCAAAGTACCCGGCATCCTGGTGGATTGCGTTGTACTTGCCCAAACGGAAAATCATCCCCAAAACCTCAACGGCAACTACAACGCTGCTTTTTCAGCCGAGGTGCGGGTGCCTCTGGATGCGATGCAGCCCATGGCGCTGGATGAACGCAAGGTCATTGCCCGCCGCGCAGCCTTCGAACTGCTGCCCAATGCCGTAGTGAACCTGGGTATTGGCATGCCCGAGGGCGTGGCCGCGGTGGCCAATGAAGAAAAAATTCTGAAATACATGACGCTCACCGCCGAGCCCGGTGTCATTGGCGGCATGCCCGCCTCGGGTGTCAATTTTGGCGCGGCAACCAACCCGGATGCTGTCATCGACATGAACCAGCAGTTCGATTTTTATGACGGTGGAGGCTTGGACTTGGCCTGCTTGGGTCTGGCCGAGTGTGATCAGGCTGGCAGCATCAATGTCAGTCGTTTCGGTCCCAAGCTCGCTGGAGCGGGCGGATTCATCAATATCACTCAGAACAGCAGAACCGTAGTTTTTGTGGGTACTTTCACTGCGGGCGGTCTCAAAGTCAGTGTGGAAAACGGTCGCTTGAATATTCTCAAGGAAGGCCGGGCGCGCAAGTTTGTCAAAAAAATCGAGCAGGTCACGTTCAGTGGACCCTATGCATCGAGCGTCGGCCAAAACGTGCTGTACGTCACTGAGCGCTGTGTATTCAAGCTGGCCGCTGAAGGACTGGAGCTGATCGAAGTGGCGCCTGGCATCGACATCGAAAGAGACATTCTGGCCCACATGGATTTCAAACCCATAGTACGCAATCCACAGCCCATGGACTCACGCATCTTCATGCCAGAGTCCATGCAACTCAACGATACCCTGCTGTCCATCAGCTTGGTAGACCGGATGCAATATGACGCGGCACAGGAAACGGCTTACTACAACTTCCAAGGTCTCAATGTCCGTACCCAAAAGGATGTGGATGATGTCGGCCATGCTGCGGAAGAACTGTGCCGGTCGATAGGCAAAAAGATCAAGGTTGTGGTGAACTACGACAACTTCCAGATCGATGAGGCCGTGGTAGATCAATACTCCGCCATGGTCAAACGGCTCAACGACAGTTATTACACCGACGTGTCACGTTACACCACGAGTGCATTCATGCGCCTCAAACTCGGACAGGCATTGGAAGACCGGGGCCTGGCAGCGCACATTTACGAAACACCGCAGGAAGCACTGAAAAAGTAGGATTTTTCAATCCAGCATGGCATCGAGTCCCTCTGTCAGCTCCTTCAGAGTTGGCATGAGGTGAGTCGACCCACCTGCATTGGAGCCAGGAAGCACAGCCATCCAGCCGGGTTCCAGTCCCAAGCGCTTGGCAAGATCTGCAGGGTAACTGGCGATTAGCTGTTCATCGGTCAATCCGAGCACTTCTACGCGGGCACGCCAGGCACCCAAATGCACCCAACCGGCAGCTTCCTGAAAATCTTTTGAGTCCATTGGTGCCGGAATGTCACGCAATGCGTCGATCAGCGGCTGTGGAAAGTTCCAAATTTTTGCCAGTTCGGCAGACACATTTCCAAAATGGAATCCGAAGGTCTGAACCTCCAGTGCAGCGCGCCCGTCGTCCAGAATATTGAGTTTCTTATCCAAAGGCAGCATTTCGGCAGGCGCAACAGCGTGCATTTGCAACTGACCTATGGCATGCATGAGCCCCAGAGTAAAGACCATATCGCCATTGATGCCAGATTGACTTGCAAGCCAGCGAGATGCACAAGCCGTATGAAGGTTGTAACGCCAGAACTGCTTGAGATCCATACCCGGCGTGTTGCGAAATGCAGCGACCATGCCATTGCCAAGAACAAGGTTACGTACCATGACAAAGCCCAGCATGCGCAGGGCATCATCCACCGTGCCAATGGTTCTGGAAACATGGAAATACGCAGAATTGGCCAACCGCAGCAATTTTGCGCTTAGCGCTGGATCTGCCGATAGCTGGTCAGAAATTTCGTTCACAGAAACATCTTCAGAACTGAAGCTCTGGATCAGCTTCTGGGACACTTTCGGGATGGTCGGCAACTTGCTGGGTTGATCTACCAGACTCTTGATATCCATATGGTCTCTCCCAATTTCTGGGAACTCCGTGTTCGTGAACAATTTTTGATTGTCGCAGGTTGAGCGATGTCACTAAACGCACGGATTCTGCGGCGACAGTAAGGCATTTGCTGGGTGCTTTGTAGTATGGTTCATTCGCATCAAGGAATTAGCATGGCTACTAGCAAAAAAGACAGTTCCAAGGCCGCTAAGGCGGCACAAACACTGGACACAAACTCCGCTGCAAGCGCACAAGCGTACTGGACTGATGCCATGCAGCGTTCCTACTTGCTGCTCGACACCTTGCTGGATCGAGGAAACAACTACATCGAACACCTTGACCAGGGTACGCCTCCCTTGTTGAAGTTCGAGCATGAAGTGGTAATGGATGGGCACGACTTGGCCCAGCCGTGCAACTACGCATTGCTTCGTCTTGTTCCGCCTAAAGAGATGCCCGTCAAACCAATGGCACGCCCGGTGGTGGTGGTTGATCCTCGCGCGGGGCACGGTCCTGGCATTGGAGGCTTCAAGTTTGACTCTGAAGTCGGCATGGCCATGAAGTCTGGTCACACGGTTTACTTTGTCACTTTTCGCCCAGAGCCTGAAGAAGGTCAGACCCTGTTTACGGTGATGGATGCAGAGGCTTTATTTCTTGAAGCGGTAATCGCACGCCACCCGCAATGCACAGCCAAACCTGTGGTCATTGGCAATTGCCAGGCGGGCTGGGCCATGATGGGCCTGAACGCCACTCGCCCTGAACTGTTCGGTCCGCTCATGATCATGGGGGCACCAGTGTCCTACTGGGCCGGGAGTTCCAAACTTAATCCGATGCGTTACTCGGGGGGGGCCTTGGGGGGCAGCTGGTTGGCGTCATTGACAGGTGATCTGGGTGCAGATCGATTTGATGGAGTGCACCTGGTAGAAAACTTCGAGAAGCTCAATCCAGCGAACACCTACTGGAACAAGTATTACAACCTCTGGTCGCATGTGGACACCGAATCCGACCGCTTTCTGGAATTTGAGCGCTGGTGGGGTGGTTTTTTCCGGATGACAGGCACCGAGATTGAGTCCATCGTAGAAAACCTGTTTGTGGGCAATCGGCTGGCGCGCGGCACGGTGATGAAAGACGGAAAGGCTATTGACCTTAAAAACATCACTGCACCGATTGTGGTTTTCGCTTCATGGGGCGACAACATCACACCTCCACCCCAGGCCCTGGACTGGATCATAGACACTTGGGGCGATGAGCGTGCCATTACCGCAGCGGGTCGAACCATTGTGTATGTGTTGCATGAAACTGTTGGCCATCTTGGGATTTTTGTGGGCGCCGAAGTAGCCCGCAAAGAACACGACCAACTGGTCACTTCACTCGACGTATTGGAAAGTCTGCCACCGGGTCTTTACGAAATGAAGCTTGTTGCCAAGGCCGGGCTGGAAAATCAGCGTTGGGACCAACTGGAGCCGGGTGACTATACCGTTCACTACGAATACCGCACCATGGATGACATCCGAGCCATCAACCCGGAAGGTCGGGAAGAAGAAGCGATGTTCTCGACCATGGCCAAGGTGTCAGAGTTCAACGCCGGCCTTTATAAGACCTGGGTGCGCCCCTGGGTCAAGATGTTCTCCAACCGGCAAATGGCAGATGCCATGGGCAAACTTAACTCCATGCGACTGCAGCGCCAGTTGCTATCAGACCAGATGCCGTTTGCGCCATTTATCAGGGCCCAAGCCAAGGCTGCCCGCGAAGAACGGGCACAGGTCAGCGAGGACAATCCATTGCGGCTGATGGAAAAAAAGACAGCAGCTCAGATCACCGAAAGCCTGAACAAATACAGAGACCAGCGCGATGCCGACACGGTAAAACAAACGCGTGCAGTCTATGGTCCAGAGGGGCTGGGCGCTTGGATCAAACCCGACACCCCTGATGCTGACATTGCGCGTGAACGCGCTTTGAAAGAGCTTGAAAATTACCGAAGCTATGCCCTGGAACACATCAATGAAGGTGGTTTTGCAGAGGCGGTTTGCCGTATCGTGATGGGTGGAATGGTGTCTATCGGTGCCTTTGAGCGCCGCAGCCTGCGGCTGGCACGCCTGTTGGCCCAGTTGCCCGGCATGGCTTCCTCCATGCCAACCCAGGTGAACTGGGTACAGCTGCTGAAAGAGCAGGCACGAATCACTGTCGTGGCGCCGGTAGAAGCACTTAACGCGCTCGAGATAATGTTGCCAGACACTGACAGTCGGGAACGCGCATTGGCCGTTTCCGCTGCAGTTTTGATGATCGAACCAACACTTGAGAATCCGCGATCCGAAATCATCGAATTCCTGATCGGAACGCTTGGCGTAGACCCGCAGCGCGTCATCGGATTGGCCCGCAAGCTGACAGATTCGCTCGAGAAGCCGTCTTCACCCACCCCAATCCCCAATGCTGCTGGACGCAAGCGCGTTGCTCCAGTCGGACGGGCACTTCGCAAACCTAAAAAATCCTGAATATCTGCTGATACTGCTTGAAGAGGAGTTCTAAGGCCATGAGCCACACAACAGAAAGTATCGACGCGCTCTTGCAGCGCCATCAGAACGCTCCGCATCGCCTGGTTCAGGTGCTGGGCGACTTGCAAGCAAACCGAAGCTGGCTCTCCCGCCCTGCCCTGCAGGAGGTTGCCAAGGGTCTGAAATTGCCTCTGGCTCACGTTGAGGGTGTGGCAGGTTTTTACCGTTTCTTCCACACGGAGCCCGTTGGTCAGTATCGTATTTTGTTTAGCGACAACATCACTGACCGGATGTTGGGAAGCGAAGCGTTGATGCAGAAACTATGCGAGCGACTGGGCATTCGGCCCAAGCATATGCGCGCTGACGGCCGCGTGAGCGTTGCTGCTACGTCCTGCACTGGCCTTTGCGACCAGGGTCCGGCTGCGCTCATCAATCACAACCAAGTGGTAACCAAACTCACCCCGGCCCGCATAGAGCATATGGTGTCCCTGATCGAAAGTCAGGTTCCTGTGGCGCAGTGGCCCGCAGACTGGTTTCAAGTCAATGACCAAATCCGTCTGGCAAATGTCAAGCTAGGCGAGCAACCCGCGCCAGGAAAAGGCATTGCAGCAGCCATCGCACGGGGTCCACAAGGCATGTTGGACGATATCAAGCGATCCAAGTTGCGCGGCCGTGGCGGTGCAGGTTTTGCCACGGGTACCAAGTGGCAGTTGTGTCGCAACTCCCGTGGCCAGACGCATTATGTGGTGTGCAATGCGGACGAAGGCGAGCCTGGCACCTTTAAAGACCGGGTACTGCTAAGTAGCTACGCAGATACCGTCTTTGAAGGGATGGCCATTGCAGCGTTAGTGGTTGGTTCGGACAAGGGCTTGATGTATTTGCGTGGTGAGTACCGCTATCTCCTCCCTCATCTGGAAGAGCTTCTCCAGCGCCGTCGTGAACAAGGCTTGCTTGGCAAGGCGATTCAAGGACTTGCAGGCTTTGATTTTGATATCGAAATTCATGTTGGCGCAGGGGCATACGTCTGCGGAGAAGAGTCTGCCCTGATTGAGTCACTGGAAGGCAAACGCGGTACCCCCCGTATTCGTCCGCCGTTCCCGGTGGAAGCGGGCTACATGGGGCAGCCCACAACGGTCAACAACGTTGAAACCTTTTGTGCCGCTGTTCACATTGCCATACACGGGGGTGAGTGGTGGAGCAAAATAGGAACGCCCCAAAGCACGGGCACAAAAATTCATTCCGTGAGCGGCGACTGTGAGCGTCCCGGCCTGTACGAATATCCGTTCGGCACTCGGATTGGCCGTATTCTCGAAGATTGCGGGGCGCGCAACACCCAGGCGGTTCAAGTGGGTGGACCTTCTGGCATGTGCCTTTCTGCTTCGGAATTCAGCAGGCACATTGGATTTGAAGATGTGCCCACAGCAGGCGCCTTTATGGTTTTTGACCACACACGTGACATGTTTGAAGTGGCCCTCAATTTCGCGCAGTTCTTTGCCCATGAGAGCTGCGGTTTTTGCACTCCTTGCCGTGTGGGGACGGATTTGGTGGTGCGTCGCATGAACAAGCTCAAGAAAGGCTGGGGCTCGGCTGAAGATGTGCAAGTGCTGTATGAATTGGACAAACTTATGCACGGCGCTACCCACTGTGGCCTGGGTGCAGCGGCATGCAATCCCTTGCGTGACACCATCGCCAAGTTCAGGCCAGCCTACGAAAAACATCTGAAATCGCTGCACTTTGTGCCTGGATTTGATATGGATGCTGAACTTTCCCAGGCGCGCCTGGCAACCGGCAGGGATGACAGCGGTGCTCATCTGGAGACATTGACATGAATAGTCCTCATCGCATAGACGCCCTGACACCCGGCACGTTCAAGCTTGACGGCGAAGAAGTCGAGTTCGGCCCCGGCGATTCCATTCTGGAAGCGGCCACCCGAGCCGGGCACTACATCCCCCATCTTTGCTGGCACCCCGATTTCGGTGCAGCTGGCAACTGTCGTATTTGCACTGTCAAGGTCAATGGACGAACAGGCGCAAGTTGCACCGTCCAAGCAGCGTCCGGACAGGAAGTGCAAAGCAATACGCTTGAGCTCAATGAGCAGCGAAAAACCATGCTGCAAATGCTTTTTGTAGAGGGCAACCATTTCTGTCCCTCCTGCGAAAAAAGCGGCAATTGCGGCCTTCAGGCCACTGCTTACGCCATGGGTATGCAAGGTCCACATTTTGAAGAGCTCTACCCCAATCGTCCTGTGGACGCCACCCATCCTGAAATGATGCTCGATTTGAATCGATGCATTCTGTGTGGTTTGTGTGTACGGGCTAGCGAGCAGGCAGACAAGAAAAGCGTTTTTGCCATCGGCGGTCACGGCATCAAAACACATTTGCTCGTCAACAGCGAAAGTGGCCAGCTGGGGGACAGCGAATTCTCCGCTTCGGACCGTGCTGCCCATGTTTGCCCTACCGGAGTCATCCTCCACAAGCGCCAAGGCTTTGCCACCCCGATAGGTCAACGGCGGTTTGACGTCAAGCCTATTTCCGAACAAGTGGAAGAAAGCAAAACATGACTACCGACCTGAACCATGGCGTGGTGCAAGCCCCACTGCACGCCCCTCGCAAACTAAAGTTGGCTACCGTATCACTGGCGGGATGCTTTGGCTGCCACATGTCGTTTTTGGATATTGACGAGCGTATTCTCCCGCTGCTGGAGTTGGTGGAGTTCGATCGATCACCCCTCACGGACATCAAAAGTATTGGGCACTGCGACATAGGACTGATTGAAGGCGGTCTTTGCAATGCCGAGAATGTGCATGTATTGCGTGAGTTCCGGGCGCATTGCAAAGTGCTGGTAGCCATGGGGGCATGCGCCATCAACGGTGGCTTGCCCGCCCAGCGCAACCAGCGCGATGTGGGACAGATGATGCGCGATGTGTATTGCACCCAAACTGGTGTAAGCGCAGGAAGCATGATTCCCAATGATCCGGAACTTCCGTTACCCCTCAACCAGGTTCATCCCATTCATGAAGTAGTCCATATCGACTACTTTCTACCCGGCTGCCCGCCTTCTGGCGACGCCATCTGGAGTTTCCTCAACGACCTGATCGCGGGTCGAACTCCGGAACTTGGCCACGGCCTGATCCATTACGACTAAGAGCAACAAGGAAGTCACTATGAGCTTTGCACTGGAAACTGCTGCCAACGCCGAAGGCCTGCGCCGTGTCGCCATTGATCCGGTTTCACGGGTAGAGGGCCACGGCAAAGTCACTCTATTGCTGGACGACAAGAACGTGGTTCAACAAGCACGCCTGCATATTGTTGAGTTCCGGGGATTTGAAAAATTTATCGAGGGCCGCCCCTACTGGGAAGTGCCCGTGATGGTGCAACGCCTTTGCGGAATCTGCCCGGTATCCCACCACCTGGCTGCGGCCAAAGCGTTCGACCGTATTGTGGGGGCTGCGCCCGTGCCAGCCAGCGCAGACAGGGTCCGCCGCCTCATGCATTACGGCCAAATGTTGCAGTCACACGCCCTGCACTTCTTTCACCTTTCTTCGCCGGACCTTCTTTTTGGTTTTGACTCTGATGTGGCGCATCGCAACATTGTGGGTGTGGCCCAGGCCTACCCGGAAGTGGCAAAAAAAGGAATATTGCTGCGCAAGTTTGGACAGGAAGTGATTCGCATCACCTCGGGCAAGCGCGTGCACGGCACTGGTGCTGTGCCGGGTGGAATCAACAAGCTAGTTACTGCCCAAGAACGTGACATTCTGAAACGTGATTTGTCACAAATGTTGCAGTGGGCGCAAGACGCGGTAGACATAACCAAACAGCTTCATGCCCAAAATCCTGCCCTTTACAACGCGTTTGGCAATTTCCGCTCGCCGATGATGTCGCTGGTGCGACCGGACGGTGCTATGGAGCTATACGACGGTGTATTGCGGGTACGCGACGACAAAGGCGGCATTCTTTTTGACGGGGTAAGCGACCAAAAATACCTGGACCTGATTGAGGAGGAGGTGCGGTCCTGGAGTTATATGAAGTTTCCACACCTTCGCAGTTTGGGACGCGAAAAAGGTTGGTATCGGGTGGGGCCCTTGGCTCGCGTGCAAAACTGCGATTTCATTCACACTCCGCGCGCTGAAGCAGAACGCCAGGCCTTCGTAGCTTGGGGTCAGGGCGATTTGGTGCATGCTTCGCTGGCCTACCACTGGGCTCGCATGATCGAAATGCTGCATTCCGTTGAAGTCATAGCTGACCTGCTGGATGACCCCGCCTTACTGAGTGGAGACTTGGTTACCTCGGGTACTCGCCAGCGCAGTGGAGTGGGCATTATTGAGGCACCCCGTGGAACTTTGATTCATGACTACGATGTGGGTGATGACGATCTGGTTACCCGCTGCAACCTGATCGTGTCCACAACCCACAATAACCAAGCCATGAACGAGGCCGTGCGGGCCGTAGCACGCGACTACCTCAGTGGCCATGAGTTAACAGAAGGACTGCTCAACCACATAGAAGTTGCGATTCGCGCCTATGACCCCTGCTTGTCCTGTGCAACGCATGCCCTGGGGAAGATGCCATTAGACATCACCTTGCTGGACTCTGAGGGCCAGGTTTTGGATCGCGTTCAAAAGACAGGTGACGGCAGCCTGAGTCGCGACAACATTCTCGGCTCTATCGGCCTGGAGGCATGAAGCCAACCGTTGCCGAACTGCTGATACTCGGCTGGGGGAACGAGAGCCGTGGCGATGACGCCCTGGGGCCGCGTTGTTTGGAGGCTGTGCGTGCTGCGCTTCCTCTAGCAGCGCTGGAAAAAGTCGACTTTCTGGACGACTACCAGTTACAAGTCGAGTTCGCTCTGGACCTGGTAGGCCGCAAACAGGTGCTGTTTATTGATGCCAGCGTGGAATGCGGCCCACCTTTTGAGATACGCCAAATTCAGGCCCAACGAGACAGTAGTTTCAGCAGCCACGCCCTGTCTCCGCAAGCCTTGTTGCAGGTTTTTGTTGACATGTACGGTACCGCCCCGCCCCCCTCTACGGTGCTTGCCATACGTGGCACCCATTTTGAGTTGGGCGAACCCATGTCAGCCCATGCAGAGTCCAATTTGATTGCTGCCAAGGATTGGGCGCTGAACTGGATAGTGTCAAACATCAAGGGCTCAGAAGCTGCATAGTGGCGACATGAATGTCAATACAAAAAAGCCCGCTACCATTTCGATAGCGGGCTTTCCATATCCCATAAGGGCTAAACTGGTGGGACCTGCGGGGGTCGAACCCACGACAAACGGATTAAAAGTCGGATTAAGTGCATATTTGCCTTTGTTGATTAGTGTTGCTAAAATCTATATAAATCAACAACTTACCGAATATTTTACTGTGGTTACCACCAGTCAAATGTTGACTGATATTCGCCAAAATAGCGCAAAAGTGGCTACGCAGTGGCTACGCCGATTTAGACCACCATGGCACGACCCCGCAAAGACGCAGAGATAGACCTGAGCGAAGCGCAAGAACTTACCGCAGGGCTAATTGACCGGCTTACTTGCCGCTCTGACATCAAGGCACAAGCGTTCTTGCGCGACAGTGTTGCCCCCGGCCTTCGGGTCCGAGTCTCAAATACAGGGCTTAAGGCTTTCGTGTTTGAGGCCAAGCTGAACCGGCAGACTATCCGCCGCACCATTGGGGATGTGAGGGCCTGGACCATTGATGCTGCACGCAAGGAGGCAAACCGCCTGCGTGTTACCCTAGATACTGGTATTGACCCCCGAGAGGTAGAGCGGGAAAAGCAGGCCGCGATTGCCTTGGCAAAAGCCACTGCCGCAGTCCAGGCCGTGACCGTGGGCGAGGCTTGGGAGGTTTACCTTGCCGCCCGCAGGCCACACTGGGGCAAACGTCACCACGCCGACCATCAAAAACTGAATGCTCCCGGAGGCGATCCGTACAAGCGGGGCAAGGGCATCACCCAAGCTGGACCGCTATTCCCTTTGATGCACTTGCCACTGCGTGACCTGACCGCACCGACAATCGAGGTATGGGCAAAAAGGGAAGGCAAGACCCGTCCGACATCCGCTCGACTGGCATGGCGATGCCTGAAAGCGTTTCTGGCGTGGTGCGCTGAGCAACCTGAATATGCTCCAGCTTTGGCCGGCACGAACCCAGCAAAGACAAA
>CAJBMJ010000239.1 GCA_903954045.1 uncultured beta proteobacterium
CCCGGCTCCAACCGGGGCTACCACCCTGAACAACTCATTGAGCAAATGATCGTCAGCATCTGGTGCGGAGCAGCGCGCTTTGCGCACGCTGACATCACCCGCCTGGACAGCACCCTGGTGCGCCTGTTTGATTGGGGCCACGCAGCAGGCCACAAAGCCATCGTGCGCTTGTTTCAGCGCTTTGATCAAGTGAGCGCCACCCGGGTGCAAAGCAGCAGCTACCGTTGGCTTTTTGACAAACTCCAACTCAACCCCATCACCCTGGATGTGGATTCCACGGTACTCACCCGCTGGGGCAGCCAAATTGAGGGCGGGGCCAAGGGCTACAACCCCAAGAACAAAGGCCGACAGAGCCACCACCCGCTGATGGCATTCGTGGCCGACTGGAGACTGGTGGCCAACTTCTGGCTGCGCCCAGGCAATACCGCATCGAGTAACAACATTGAGAGTTTTATCGAATCCACGCTGGAGAATCTGGGTGCCACCAAGGTGGGCCTGTTTCGAGCTGACAGTGGCTTTTACGACAAAGTCATCGTGGCCTTGCTCAAAGCCAAGAAGATCAGCCACATCATCAGCGCGCGCCTGACGCAGGCGTTGCAGCACTCCATAGTAGACCAGTGCAAGTGGCAGCAAGTCGAGGTGGGCTTGGAAGTCTCCGAGTTGACCTACCAACCGCATGGCTGGGAGGCACCACAACGCCTGGTGGTGGTGCGCCAGCACATTCAACGCAAGAATGGGGCGGTGGCGGGTAAGACCTTGTCGCTATTTGCCGATGACCCCGATCTACAGGGCTGGCGCTATGGGGCGATGCTGACCGATTTGAGTATTCCTGCCCTGGAGGTGTGGCGTCTATACCGTGGGCGGGCAGACTGTGAGAACCGGATCAAGGAGCTCAAGGCGGACTTTGGACTGGACAGCTTTGTGCTGCGTGACTTCTGGGCGACCGAAGCGGCGCTGGGGGTGACGATGCTCAGCTACAACCTGATGAGTGTGTTTCGCCATGCGGTGATGCGCCAGAAAGTGCACCACACGTTGTCTACGCTGCACCATCAGGTGTTGGCGGTGGGGGCACTGTGGGATGACAACTCGAAGAATACCAAGCAGACGTTTCGTCTGGCGGTGGCACGTAAACGACGACCGTGGTTCGAGGGCTTGTGGGCCAATGCGGGTGACCCGGTGAGGCTCACACCGGCGCCTTCAAATTCCTAATGGACAATCTCGGGTAATGCCAGCCAAAACCGCTAGTACCTTTCCCGTGGAGTCTTTAACAGGAACCGCAATGGGAACAATTGGTTGATTGGCCGCACGTCCCAAAATTACCCGACCGACTGCCGTCCCGCCATTTAGCGCGGCTTGGATGTAGTCGCGATCGTGATAACTTGCACCAGTGCGGTTTGGCAGGACCGGGTAGTCTGCAATCGCAATTCCACGGACGTCGGTCAGGAATAGCCCTTGCGAGAAAAGTGGCTGGAACTCATGACGTTCGCCCAGCCAGGCGCGCAATTCACCCGGTCGATCGATAAGCTCAATGGGGAGCGCTTCAGTCAACCGCTTGAGCATTTTCTGGCGCTCTTGGATCTTGAAATCGATATCTCGAGCTACATAGCCTGCCAGGGCTTCCTGCTGAGCGGAAACGACCCTCTCCAGATCCTCCCGAAGAAAGTCTGCGATCATGAAATAACGCCCCGTGGCTGTCACGATTGCTATTGCCGTACCGAACAGAATCAGACGAGTGATGATGCTGTTGAAAATTCTTCGCAAACCCATGGACGCGACACCCTTGTACTGAAATACCAAATCTCAGTAGTGTCCCAACGTTGGTAAATATTCGGTGAACCCGTAGCGCCTACTGGCAAAGTACGGCGGCGAAGTTTTTGCGTAGCGGATAGAGCCAGATATCTTTGGCTGGAATGAGGCCCTTGTGGCTGGTGGATTTCTTGCCTCTGCCTGTAGTGCGTCCG
>CAJBMJ010000240.1 GCA_903954045.1 uncultured beta proteobacterium
CGGGGCGTGTCGCAGCCATATTCGTCAAACCGCGATGTCCACAACCACAGGAGCGTGGTCACTGGGGCGCTCGTTTTTGCGTGGACCTTTGTCGATCTCGCAGCTTTGCACCAGGGGCTTTAAAGCACTGCTCACCAGTATGTGGTCGATGCGAAGGCCCCGGTTGCGCCGGAAACCAAAATCGCGGTAGTCCCACCAGCTGAAGGTCCTGGGCGGCTGCTCAAACAAGCGATGACTGTCGGTCAGACCCAGGGCTATCAGGGCGCGCAAATGGTATCGCTCCTCCTCTGTGCAGTGGATGGTGTCACGCAGGCCTTCGGGGTCCCACACATCGGCGTCATCGAAGGTGATGTTGTAGTCACCCATCAGCACCAAATGGGGGTGGGTGGCCAGCTCTTCCTTCACCCAGCGGCGCAGGGCAGTGAGCCATTCCATCTTGTACTCAAATTTGTCGCTGCCCGGAGCCTGCCCGTTCGGAAAGTAGGCGCCAATCACCCGAACACCGTGGACCGTGCCGGTAATGACGCGAGACATGTCATCGTCAAAACCTGGAATATTCTTCACCACACCTGCTGCCGGTGTGCGTGAAATCAGGGCCACGCCGTTGTAGGTTTTCTGCCCAAACCACACCGACGAGTAGCCAGCAGCGGTGAATGCATCCACCGGAAACTTTTCGTCGGTGAGTTTGAGTTCTTGCAGCGCAAGTACATCGACCGGATTGGACTGAAGCCAGTCCAGCACCTGCGGTAGGCGAACTGAGAGTGAATTGACGTTCCAGGTGGCAAATTTCATGGTGTTTTCGGGCTCTGGCCCATGTAAATATTGCGTAAGCAGCTATAAACTTCGTAGCAAATTGTTTGTCGCTGCACAAGCGCAGTCTGTGCAAACGGACCCAAGTGTGACACCAAGCAAACGCTGCCGCTGTCCTGCGGGTTGTACGATCCTCCACCAAATGATGTCAACTGCCCCAGCGAGGGCTTTCAGCGAGGAGACAAACATGTCAGGTGTTGCGAGGTTGCGCCAGAGGCGCGGTGTTTTTGTGCGGGGTGGCCTGTCCGTTCTGCTGGCTCTTGGACTGGGCGCTTGCTCGGGCAACGGCAGCGGCCTTACAGCATCGGCCGATGCCAGCGCAACGGTGTTGCAGGCCAATGCCGAGATGGCAAAGCGCCTGAATCTGGCCGACCCGCAGGCCATGGAAGATGCCAAACGCGGCTTCATTGCCAAGCCTTCGGGGCAAATCAAATCTGCAGACGGCACAGTGGTCAAAGACTTTGATGCCTACGGTTTTCTCGATGGTGCTGCGCCTGCCACCGTCAACCCCAGCCTGTGGCGCCATGCACAGCTCAATGCCCAGGCGGGCCTGTTCAAGGTAACCGACGGGGTTTATCAGTTGCGCGGCTTTGACATGGCCAACATGACGATCATTGAAGGCAAAACGGGCTTGATTGTCGTGGACCCGCTCTCCAGCAAAGAATCTTCCACCTTCGCACTGGACTTCGCCCGCAAGCACCTGGGCAACAAGCCGGTCACAGGGCTGGTCATGACCCATGCCCACGCTGACCACTTTGGGGGCGCCTTGGGCGTCATCACCAGCGAAGAGGTGCAAACCCGCAAGGTGCCGGTGGTGGCGTCCTACGGATTCATGGAGGAGGCCACCAGCGAGAACATCATGGCGGGCAATGCCATGGGCCGCCGCTCCATGTACCAGTTTGGCAAAAACCTGCCGCGTAGCGCTAAAGGCAATGTGGACACCGGTCTGGGCAAGGACATGGTGTACGGTGCCATCGGCATCCTGCCACCCAACTGGATCATCGTGAAGTCGACCCAGCCCATGCAGATCGATGGGGTGGACTTTGTGTTTCACAACGTTCCTGGAGCAGAGTGCCCGGCCGAACTGACCTTCAGCATGCCAGGCAAGAAGCTCTACAACGGAGCCGAGAATTTGACGCAAACCATGCACAACCTGCTGCCCATCCGTGGGGCCAAGGTGCGCGACGCCTTGCTGTGGTCCCGGTATTTGCAGCAGGCACTGGATGAGTTGGGCGACACCGAAATTTACATCGCCCAGCATAACCAGCCCATTTGGGGCAATCAGCGCATCCGGGAGTTCATCACGGTGCACCGCGATGTCTATAAGTACACCCATGACCAGACCGTGCGCCTGATGAATCAGGGTCTCACACCGCGTGAAATTGCCGACAAGATCACGCTGCCCGAGTCGCTCTCCAGGCATCTGGGTGCGCGTGGCTACTACGGTGATCTGCGTCACAACGTCAAGGCCGTGTGCCAGTTTTACCTGGGGTTTTATGACGGCAACCCGGCCAACCTGAATCCATTGCCACCGGCAGAATCCGGTAAGCGGTTCATGGACCTCATTGGTCCAGACAAGGCTTTGGCTGCAGCCCAGGCGGCCTATGCCAAGGGTGACTTCCGCTGGGCCGCTGAACTACTCAACCATGCCGTCATGGCCGACGGTGGCAATAAGGCTGCGCGCGACTTGCTGGCCAAAACCTATGACCAGATGGGCTACATGGCAGAGGCAGCTACCTGGCGCAACGCCTACCTGACCGGTGCCATGGAGTTGCGTGAGGGCCCGCCTACCAAGGGTATCGACAAGGCCAATCTGATTGGCATGTTGCAGCAGGTTCCCACCGAGCGCTTTCTGGAAGCCATGTCGGCGGGGATCAACGGCCCGGATGCCGATGGAAAGAACTACAAGATCAACTTGGTCCTTACGGATACCAAAGAGCAGTATGTGCTATGGCTGGAGAATGCGGTGCTGCATTTCAGGCGTGGGGAGCCCGCGCAGGACGCCAATGCCACTCTGGCGCTGACGCGAACCATTCTGGTAAAGATGATTGCCGGAGTGGCTGGGGTGAAAGACACCATCATGAGCGACGACCTCAAGGTCACCGGCAGCAAGATAGATCTGGTGCGTTTTTTTGGCCTGATCGACAAGCCCAGTGGCACCTTTGGAGTCGTGGCGCGCTAAGGCACTTGCACGTCGGGACTTGCGGCCTTGAAACGCAGGTCCATGCTCGGGCAAACCCTAGTGTGTTTGGTGCTTCGGCGCCGTCAAAACGAGCCTTATCGCCCTAACATTGGCAATGCGCGCAGTTAGCTGTGCACGTCAATTTTGTGAAGGTGCCAATTCATATGTCTTCCTCCCGACTGAATCCGCTCGATGCCGCTTGGCTCTTTACGGAATCGCGCGCCACCCCCAACCATGTGGGGGGCTTGTTGCAGTTCAAGTTGCCGCCGGATGCACCACGGGATTTCATGCGCAAGCTCATGGCGGATTTTCGGGACAACCGCAAGTTCACCGCCCCCTGGAACCGCAAGCTCAAGTACGCCTTCAACATGAACCCGATGGCCGAATGGGTGGTGGACCGCAACATTGATCTGGAGTACCACGTTCGCCATGCAGCTTTGCCCTGGCCGGGTGGAGAGCGGGAGCTGGGTGAGCTGGTAGGCCGTTTGCAGAGTACGCCCATCGACCTGAGCCGCCCCCCGTGGGAGTGCACCATCATTGAAGGCCTGGAAGGCGATCGGTTTGCGTTGTTCATCAAAATGCACCATTCGCTGATCGATGGTGTCTCTGGCGTCAAGCTGCTGCAGCGTGCCATGGCTGCCACAGCGCAAGAGAGCCTGACACTGCCACCTTTTTGGTCATCCGGCAAAGAAACCCGTGGCGGCAAACCTGCACGCACCAAGGAAGCCCTGATGCCCACAGTGGCCCATGCGGTCGCCGGTGCCATGCAGGAAATGACCATGCAGGCCAAAACCGTGCCGCAACTCGCCAGCGCCTTTGGCAAGATTGTGAAAAGCGCGATGGACTCGAACGACGGCCTGATGGTCCCGTTTGATGCCCCGATTTCGGTGCTCAATGGCAGGGTTCGGGAAAAACGGCGCTTTGCAACCCAGCGTTTTTCGCTGGAACGCATGCGTTCGCTGGCCTCAGCTGCCGAATGCACTCTCAACGACGTAGTGCTGGTCATGTGCGGTGGCGCATTAAGGCGGTTCCTGATGGAGCGCGACGCGCTGCCAGAGAAACCCCTCACGGCGGGCATTCCCGTGTCAGTGCGGCCCAAAGATGACGACGGCACCGGCAATGCCATCAGCTTCATTATTTCCACCTTGGGAACCGACATTGCCGATCCCAAACGCCGACTCGATGCCGTGCGCAAATCCGTCAAATTTGCCAAGGAACATGTACAAAGCCTGCCGCGTCAGGCCATGTTGCAGTACACGGTGTTGCTGATGGCACCCACCATTCTGACCCTGCTCACCGGCATTGGTGGTCGCACGCGGCCGATGTTCAACATCACCATATCCAATGTTCCCGGGCCGGACAAGCCGCTCTTTTTCCGGGGAGCCGAGTTGCTGGCAACCTACCCTGCATCCATCGTCACCCACGGCCAGGCGCTCAACATCACCTGCCAGAGCTATGCGGGCTTCATGAATTTTGGTTTCACGGGTTGCCATTCGTCCATGCCCAGCATGCAGCGTCTCGCTGTGTTCACCGGTGAGGCGCTGCAGGAACTTGAAGAGGCGTTTCTTCCGCCACCTAAAAAACGTGCATCCATCGGGGGCAAAGCGGCAGAAAAACCAGCGGCTCAGGTTAAGCCCGCAGTGCCGGTGAAGAAGGTCGCCAAAAAAGTGGCCGCCAAGCCAAAAAAAGCGCCGGCCGCAGCCAAAGACTGATGGTTTTAGAGGTGCATAGCGGCCAGTGCACCTACTACCACACCCAGGCAGCCTGCTACAAACATGGCGTATTCCAGCCATTTCTTTTTGCTTAGCAGGGCGATGGCCGCCAGCGCAATGGCGACCTGCAACACGGTGGTGGCCTGCGCCCAGCGGTGATGCTGGTGCATCTGGGCATCACTTTGTTGATCCCACACGGTGGCTTCCGCCTCGAGCTTGTCGGCAACGAGCTTGATCTCGCCCTTTTCCTTCTCGTAGCGGTCCACCTTGGCCTGGTATTTGGCCTTGTCCTCCTCCTTGGGCGCCAGATCACGGGCCAGTTCTGCCAGGGATTGCTTGGTGCTCTTGGACTGGAAGTAGTTCCACTGGTTGGACGCTTCTGTTTTCTTGATGGCCGCGTTGTTCTTGAACAGCCCGGCATTGGCCTGGGTGGCACCGCCCATGTAGCCAAAGATCGCGCCCACCGTGGCGATGATGGCGGTAAACATGGCAATCTGGTTGATCATCCCGCTTTGGCCGTGTCCGCCACCATGGCCACCCTGTGTGGCGTGCTCCAGCTCGTGGTCGTGCGGGCCGTGTACGTGAAATCCGTGTCCTGACATGCTTCTAACTCCAAATTGATGGTGGGACTTTTCCCACTGCGGGCCGCACTGTACCTGAAATGAATGTCAGGTCTGCGAACGCAGGACCTGCCACAAAACGTCCTGCAAAGCTGCTGGCGGTTCCTCTGTCACCGAGATGTTCTTCTGAAGTGCCTGGACGCAAGCCTGTGCAGTGGCTTCAGACGCGGCATGTACCATGGCCAGTGGATCGCCCTTTTCCACGTGTTGCCCCACACCCACCACCTGCGTCAGCCCCACCCGGTGGTCTATCGGGTCGCTGGCAACATGCCTGCCTCCACCCAAATGGATGATCTCCAGGCCGATAGCCCGGGTGGCCATGCCACTGACCCAGCCGCTTTGCAGTGCTGGCACCTCTATGAGAACCGGCGCAGGCGCCAGATAGTGGCCGGGACGCTCACAAAAATCCGAGGCGCCGCCCAAGGCATGGACCATACGGGCAAAACGTTCCAGTGCTTCACCGCTTTCCAGCGCATGGTCTACCTTCTTCAAGGCTTCAGTCATGTCAGGAGCCAGCTGGCCTAGTACCAGCAAGTCTGCACATAAGGTGCGGGTGAGCTTGAGCAAGCGGGCCTCACGCCGGGTCCCGTTGAGGAAATCAACGGCTTCCAGTACTTCCAGAGCGTTACCGCAGCTGTCTCCAAGTACTTGGTTCATGTCAGTGAGCCAGGCGCGGGTGGGTAAACCCGCGCCATTGGCCACTGTGACCAGGGACTGAGCGAGCGTTTGTGCCATCTCAGGGGAGTCGGCAAAGGCCCCGTTTCCCACCTTCACGTCCATCACCAGACCCTGCAGGCCAGCGGCCAGTTTTTTGGACAGGATGCTGGCGGTAATGAGAGCGACGGACTCTACGGTGCTGGTGACATCGCGAATGGCGTATAGGCGCCGGTCGGCAGGGGCAATCGAGGCCGTGGCGCCCACGATGGCGCAGCCCGCAGCGCGCAGGGCTTGGCGCAACGTGGCTTCGTCCGGCTGGGTCTGGTAACCGGGGATGCTGTCGAACTTGTCCAGCGTTCCTCCGGTGTGGCCCAGCCCACGGCCAGAGACCATGGGCACATAGCCGCCGCACGCCGC
>CAJBMJ010000241.1 GCA_903954045.1 uncultured beta proteobacterium
TGGAAAATGAAGAAGCTGTTGGTCCAGCATGGAAAGAACTGGGGCAATGATGGTCATGGTCAGTTCATGACAAAGCCGCCGTTCACCGGCAGCACCTGCCCGGTAACGTAGCCAGCGCCTTGGGAGAGCAAAAACAGCACAGTGGCAGTTACATCATCAGGAACCTGCGCACGGCTGATGGCCCGACCCTGAGCGTAGTAGTCGTGCCGCGCTTGCGGCACATACTGCGTGGCTTCCACCAGAGTAAGGCCGGGAGCCACCGCGTTGACGGTGATGTTCTTGGGTCCCAGTTCACGGGCCATGGAGCGTGTCATGCCCACCACAGCGCCCTTGCTGGCCACATAAGCCATGAGACGCGGTGCGCCCCAGAGGGCGGTGTCAGAGGCCAGATTGATGACGCGGCCCCTGCCGCTGGCAGCCAGATGTTTCGTCGCTGCTACCGTGGTGAGCCAGGTGCCGCGCACGTTGACGTTCATTACCTGGTCCCAGGTGTCCACGGATAGTTCATCCATGTCCTTGCCACCTGAGTTGGTGATCGCACCGTTATTGATCAATCCGTCCAGACCGCCCATATGCGTCGCAGCTGCATCGACTGCGGATTGAATAGAAGCAGGATCCGATAGATCCATCGGCAGGTAATGCACCTTGTCGCCCAGCGTTGCAGCCAGTGCCTTGCCCTGGTCGTGCAGTACATCTCCAATGACAACCTGCGCACCGGCGGCGATGAGTGCGCGCGCGAATGCCTCCCCCAGCCCGCGCGCTCCGCCAGTTACCAGTACACGATGGCCAGGCAGGGAAATTTCAGACACAAAGGCCTGTACGGCTGTATTCATTGCAAATCCTCAGGCCGAGCGGCGTTCAGCGCTGGGCAGGTAGTGCAATACCTTGCGCTCGGCAATGACCACCGAGTAATAGGCCAGGATGCCGATAGCGGTGAGTGCGGCGATGATGACAAACAGCCCTGCCGTGTTGCCCTGACCTTCAAAGTAAACCAGCAGGTAGCCCAGCCCCATGTTTCCGCCAACCAGCTCTCCTACCACGACCCCAATGACAGCCAGCGTGCTGGCGATCCGCAGGCCGGAGAACAAGGCTGGCAGGGTGACCGGGAACTCAACCATGCGAAAAACCTGCATGCGTGTGGCAGAGAACGACCTTGCAAGGTTGATCATGTCGTGGTCCATGGTGCGCATGGCCGAGAGCACGTTGATCAGTACCGGAAAGAACACAATCAGTATGGCCACCAGTATCTTGGGGTACATGGTGTAACCCAGCCACATTACAAAGAGCGGTGCAAACGCTACCTTAGGCGCAATCTGCAGGGCCAGCAGGTAGGGCGAAAGAATGGCTTCCACGCGCGGCGAAATACCCAGCGCATAACCAATGACTGCTCCCAGCAGCGAGCCCAACACAAAGCCAATCAGGACTTCCAGCGCGGTAATGGTGCTGTGCCAGAGAATTTTCTCGGGTTCCCAAATGCGCAGGCCTTCTCCAACTACTTTGGTGAAGCCCGGCAGCACAAACTCCGGGACACCCAGCATGGCAGGCAAAAATTCCCATGCCAGCAAAAACACGACCAGAACGGCCAGGCTCCAGCTCACGGTAACGATGGAGTCGCGATTGACTGACATGGTGGTCCTTGCTTACTTGGCTTGTACAAATTGGTTGGTGTAGAGCTCTTTGGTGGGAACCGCCTTGGGCACAACGCCGTTTTCCACATAGAACTTTTGCAGCTCGGATAAACGTTGTTCGTCCATCTGGCCGACCACCTTCTGGTTGGTGTAGACATATTTGTTGTAGCCTTCAAAGGTCTTTTGCACGCTGGCTTCCTTACCCTTGTGCGCTGGTACATGGTTAGCGTAGGCCACTGCTGCGGCCTTGGGGTCGGCCATGATGTCTTTCATGCCTTTGAGGGTTGCACGCACCAGTTTCTGGATGAGCTGAGGATTCTTCTGGATGGTTTCGTCCGAAGCCAGAATGGCCTGCGCCATGCTCTTGAAATACACATCCGATGGGAGGATATCTACCGAGGCTCCGGCTTCCATGGCACTGACGGTCCAATCAGGTACGCCCGCCATGGCAGTAGCCTTCTTGGTGGCGAACTGTTGCCAGACGCCCAGCGGTCCCGCCGCCTGGATGGTGACGTCGTTCTTGGTCAGACCTACTTTGCTCAGCATGCCCAGCAGTGCGTAATAAGTCGTGTCGGTGTAAGCCAATACGGTGACGGTCTTGCCCTTGAGTTCGCGTGGGCTTTCAATATGTTCGTCCTTGTGGCTGACCAGTTGCATCAGTGAACCGCTGCCCAGTACGGCAACGGCCTTGACGGGAATGCCCTGAGCACGGGCGATGATGGGCGTGTCGCCAATGGCACCGCCAATGACGGCATTGCCCGCGCCGACCTGCTTGGCTACGTCCACACCACCGCGTGCAGCCACAAACTTCACGTCCAGGCCTTCTGCGGCGTAGTAGCCTTTGGCTTGCGCCAGCATCCAGGGCCCAAACGCGGGCAGGTTGGCTGGTGCTGGAAGCAGATAAGTAATTTCTTCGAGCTTTTGGGCCTGCGAGGCCAGCGGTGCAGCCAGAGCACCGGCAGCAAGCAAA
>CAJBMJ010000242.1 GCA_903954045.1 uncultured beta proteobacterium
CACAAAGCTGGTGGGCGGGTTGGTCAGCGGATAGTCATGGGTCAGAGGCCGGGTGAAGGTGATTTCTCCACTGATCTGCACATCCCGCACCACGGCCATGTCCTCGATGCGGTGCTCAATGGTCACGGGCTGGCTGTAGCCCGACACATCGGTAAATGTGAGAGTCCCTGCTTGTGCCATAAATGCGTTTGACCACGCTCCACAAGCAATTCCCAGTATTTCGCTTGCTGCCGTTTTCGCATTAGCCCGCAACCACCAGCGTTCGCCAGCAACTCCCTCATGGCATTGGCCACGGTCCTTCGGGACAATTTTGCATCTAGCAAGTTGGACAAAAAGGGCCGCTAACCAATGCATGGAATCAACCACACACCACCGGAGCGACTGACTCCAGAGCAACGCCGAATTGAGGTCGCTTCGCTATTTGCCAGAGGGCTCGCGCGGCTTCGTACAGCACATCCCGCAAAGTGTGCAAACATCGTCAAAAGCAGTAACGTTTTACTTGTCTTTTCAGGCAACCAGAGCGTTCATACAGACCCCGTCAACAACAAACACACGGAGTCCAGATGAGACCAAGTAAGCCTAACCCCGCGACGCCACCTTCTGTGGCATCGCAGATTTCTCAGTTGCCAGAACTGGCTATGGCGGACATCAAGTCGCTTTGGCTGCGACTGTTCCACGCTGAGAACCCCACCCACAACCGGCAATTCCTGGAACGCAGGATTGCCTACAAATTGCAGGAAATCGAGTTTCGTAAGGTCGACCCAGGACTTCTTGATCGCAATAGACGACGTATCGAAAACTTGATTGAAACCGGCAAGGTCAAGAAACGCGATTCTGACTACCGTCCCGTGGCTGGCACCATGCTCACCCGCGAGTACCAGGGCAAGGAATATCGCGTCATTGCAAGCGCCGATGGCAATTACAACTTTGACGGCCGAACATTCCAAAGCCTGTCCCAGATCGCGAGGGAGATTACCGGAACGCGTTGGTCGGGGCCGGTATTTTTTGGTCTCAAAGCACGCAATGAGAAAAAGGCACCGACCAAGAAGAGAGGTCGGTCATGAGCGACGTGCTGAAACGGCGCATGCGATGTGCCGTATACACCCGTAAGTCCAGTGAAGAAGGGTTGGATCAGGAATACAACTCGATTGATGCGCAACGTGACGCGGGCCATGCCTATATCGCGAGTCAGCGCGCCGAAGGCTGGATTCCAGTCGCCGACGACTATGACGACGCTGCCTTCTCCGGCGGAAACATGGAACGCCCCGGACTTAAGCGCCTGATGTCCGACGTTGAGGCAGGCAAGATTGACGTGGTTGTGATTTACAAGATTGACCGACTGACGCGCAGCCTGGTCGACTTTTCCAAGATGGTCGAAGTGTTTGAGCGCCAGGGTGTGTCCTTTGTCTCCGTGACGCAGCAATTCAACACCACAACATCCATGGGGCGACTCATGCTCAATGTGTTGCTTTCGTTTGCACAGTTTGAACGCGAAGTTACCGGGGAGCGGATCCGGGACAAGATCGCCGCCAGCAAGCGCAAAGGCATGTGGATGGGCGGTGTCCCACCCCTTGGCTACGATGTGGAAAACCGTCGCTTGGTCCCCAATCCACTGGAGGCCAAATTGATCCGCCACATCTTCACCCGGTTCGTTGAACTGGGGTCCAGCACCAAACTAGTGAAAGAACTGAAACTTGATGGAGTGACCTCAAAGGCATGGACTACCCAGGACGGCAAGGTTCGTGAGGGCAAGCCCATTGACAAGGGCCTGGTGTACAAGCTACTGGGCAACCGAACCTACCTGGGCGAACTTCGCCACAAAGAGCAGTGGTATCAGGCCGAACACCTGCCGATCGTAGATCAGGCTGTTTGGGACGACGTGCACGCCATCTTGGCCACCAATGGACGCTCTCGCGCCAATGCCACGCGAGCGACAACTCCATTCCTGCTCAAAGGTATCGTTTTTGGCCATGACGGTCGGGCATTGACACCTTGGCACAGCACCAAGAAAACCACCGGAAAGCGGTACCGCTATTACTTGCCCATGCGCGATCTCAAGGAACATGCTGGTGCGTCCGGATTGCCTCGTATGCCAGCGGCTGAATTGGAGTCGGCGGTACTCGACCAACTGCGCAACATTCTGCGCGCCCCAACTTTGCTCAGCGACCTGGTGCCGCAAGCAAAGAAACTGGATCCAACTCTGGACGAAGCTAAAGTCACTGTGGCCATGACACGCTTGGACCTGATCTGGGACCAGCTTTTTCCGGCAGAGCAGACTCGCATAGTGAAGTTGTTGATCGAAAAGGTTATTGTGTCGCCCAGCGACCTTGAGGTCAGATTGCGGGCCAATGGCATTGAACAGCTTGTCCAGGAATTACATGCAGATCGCACAAGCACAAAGCGTGAAGAGGCAATGGCATGAATGGGGTGCGCATCCACAAAACAGGGGCGGCAGAAATCATCCAATCAAGCGACGGTAGGTTGACTCTGTCGGTCCCCATCAATTTCAAACGGCGTTCTGGACGCAAGCAAGTGACGCTGCCCAATGGTCAACCCGGCCTACCGCGACCGTGGGATACGGCTGCGACTTCATTGCAACTGGCGCTGGCCAGGGGCCACAAATGGCTGGCGATGCTGGAGTCTGGAGAGGTCGGCACCATGACCGAAATTGCCAAACGGGAGGGCATCGACAACAGCTACGTCAGCCGGATGGTTAACCTGACTACCCTGGCACCGGACATCATTGACGGCATTCTGCTCAATGAACTGCCGGACCGTCTGACACTGTTCAATCTAGCAGTGGATCCACCTGCGCTGTGGGAGGAGCAAAGGGCGCGAATGTTGGGATGTCTAGAAAGTTCACCTTGAGGTCGGAGAGTGCAGGAAACTGGCTCCAAGGCCGCGATAGCGGGTGCTCATTGAACGCGATTGAAGGTCAAGTCTGGGCCAGGAACGGTCTTTCCTGAGTGACAGGTTTGGAGCAATGAATCATTTCGCCTCTATCAGGTCCGATACCTGCCATTGACTGCAGACTCTTTCGCGTCCGCAGAAAACGTAGGCCGATGAAAAAAATGTTAGAGCTCAACGGCGACGAATGGAAAATAAACAGCTGTCAACTTTGTGTCGCAATTTAGCTGCGACCCTGTGTAGTTTCCCCCATGGTTGCACAAACAGAAAAGTCAGCGTCGCACACTAGTTTACCGTCCGAGCTATTGAAATCGCCAATCCTTAGGCCGATAAAAATGCCAACGTGAAGTGCTTCGCCGTTGATTTCAACTACCTCTGCAATCAACTAGGGCGGCCATTAGCAATTGGTGAACAGGGCAGCAGTTACGGGAATACATTGCAGGTAAAAAAGAAAGCTGTCCATTAGCCTTGCATCGCAATGCCAGAAATTGCAAGACATTAATACACTAGTGTCGACCATTGTGGGTCAATAGCTCGCAACACGAAGTCGGTCATTGTTGAGCGGGCGTTATATTCCGGGATGGTTGCTTCTTGTTCGCTGAGATTGGCACGCAAAGCCATGGCACAGCCGAAAAATCGGACACCGTGACTCGATGCCTGTTGCATAAAGCTGTAGATTGAAGCTTGGCGGTCGGGTGTGGAAAAAAGTTGCTCGGCCACGCCCGCTACCAACAGGCGAGTGGCTGGTCCAGAGAAGTGAATTTCCACTTCACAGTCCAAGGCCGCCGCTACAGCCGCATGCAAAAAAGGCGTCGCGCACAACTCCGGTCGCTCTGGCGTGGCGGCCCAGAGGAGGATGGCCAATTTGGTACGGGTAGTTGTCACAGGCAGATCGCGCGTGGGTCCAACGACACGATGTGCCGCCGGTATGCATCGGGCTCCATCAAACTTGATCGCTCGAGAACCCAGTTACAAGCACGGGCACGGACCATCCAGCCCCGTGCATAGGGTTCAGTGTTGAGCCAACGTGGATCTTCCTCAATGGCCTCATTCGCTTGCAATAGCTCAAACGACACCGGTGCATGCACGGCGAGCACTGTTTTTGCGCACTCCACTGTGCCCATGCCGCGTCCACAATCCACCATAGCTCCATTGGGTTTAGCTGTGAAACCGATGATCTCGCCGGCACGAAAAATACCAAAACTTGTTGCCCCAATCACCAACTCATCTCCGTCCTGGCGCACCCACATGTCGTAACGGCCATCGTACAAAAATCCGTCTGGTATGGCTCCACAAAAGCTTTCCTGGCTCATAAAAAATCAAGGCACGGATGAGGGGGAAGTAGGGGCGGAAGAGAGCGGGAGTCGAACCCACCCGGGACCGCTTGGCGACCCCTACCGGTTTTGAAGACCGGCCGCCCCACCGGGGGACGTTCTCTTCCTGAAAATGGTTTCATGCTTGCCATTGCGGTGCCTGGCTGCCACCGCGCAGCAGGTGTTCGTCACGGACCCGACGAGTGTAGCCTGTGCGGTCAAAAAACTCGAGGATCTGGATGGCAACTTTGCGACCGCCACCAATGACATCCCGCAGTGCGGCAGCGCGCGCCACGCCATTTTCAGCGCAGAGTCGCGACACAATGGTGGCCAAATCCGCTACTGCAGCTGCGCTAAAAAAATGATCGTGTGCCACCGGATACAACTCACCTGCACGCGCTACGCGGCGCAATAGCTGGCGCACCGTTTCCTCCGCGATTCCACTGGCGCGCGCCAGATCGCGCACGCGCGGCGGATTGAAGGGCGTTGCAAACAACGCGGGCGTCAACACGGCCAGCAGATCGCGGTCGGCGGGCGCAACCTGAACCGCATGCCCGGGCAGGTGCAGCCAGGCACGCGCTTGCAGCACGCGGCCCTGCTTCAGCAGCTCTGCCAACAGCGCATCAAAGGCCGCACGCGGCAAGGATGCCAGGGCCATTCGGCGCAGCCGCTCCCGTTCCACGCCCATCATGTCCGGCGCCCGCTGGTGTTCTTTCTCAAGCATTGCAACCAGTCGCTCCGCCAGACTGTCCCATTGCGTAGGTACCAATCCAAATTGCGTTGCCCCTTCCTCCACAACAATCAGCCCAGCGCTTCGCCACAGGCTGGCAGCCGCACTGTCATCCAGATTCCAATTGGCGGCGAATCGTGTCAGATCGACACCGGTCAAGGTTTTCGATGTTGCCACTCCCAACGCGATGGCGGCATCGTCCTGGCGCAGCGCGGACAACAAGGCTAGCCGCTCAGAAGAGCGTTTGTGGCGTGACGGCGGAAAAATGTCGAGCACACGACCACCCGCCAACGTGCGCTGAGCGCCACCGTCACGCAGCACAAAGCGATCTCCCCGCACCGCACTGGTTTCGCGCTCGAGAATGATTTCTGCCAGTACGCTACTTCCAGGTTCAGCGACTTGGCAATCGAGCAGGGCGATGCGGGCCAGAATGTCATCCGCACCCAGATAAACGTGCGCCGCGGTCCAATGCTTCAGCGCCGCCTGCCCGGTGGGCACGCGCAAGTCGGCTTGAAAACGCTGCACACCGGCATGCGCGGAAGGCTCCACCAGCCACATGCCACGCTGGACGTCTTTTTTTTCAAAATCACCACTCAGCGCCAGCGCACATCGCTGTCCGGCATAGCCTTGGTGTGCTGGTTGGTCCTGCACATGCAGGCTGCGCACACGGGCCTGAAGCCCTGGCGGCGCAATTTGCACATGCTCACCCACTGCGACCCGTCCAGAAAAAACCGTGCCGGTAACCACCGTACCGATGCCCGACAGGCTGAAGCAGCGATCAATGGCCAATCGAAACCGACCGTCATCGGGACGGGCCAGTTGCTGCAGCGCGGCCGACTGCAGGTGTGCTTTCAATGCCGGCATCCCCTGGCCGCTGATGGCGGACACGGCATACACCGGGCTGCCCGTCAGCGTGGTGCCGGTCAATAGCAGTTGGACTTCGGCTTGCGCCTCTACCAGCCGTTCAGGCTCCACTAGATCGCACTTGGTCAAAGCGACGGCACCACGCGTCAAACCCAGTAGGTCAATCAGTTCCAGATGCTCGCGAGTTTGCGGCATGGGCCCATCGTCAGCCGCGACCACCAGCAGCACAAAATCGATGCCCGTGGCACCGGCCAGCATGTTGTGGATCAGCCTCTCATGGCCAGGCACATCCACAAATCCAAGCCGACTTCCGTTGGGTAGGGGGGTATAGGCGTAACCCAGGTCCACAGTTATTCCGCGTGCCTTTTCTTCTGGCAGGCGATCGGCATTCACGCCGGTGAGGGCCTTCACTAGCGCAGTTTTGCCATGATCAATATGGCCTGCCGTGCCGATCAGCATGCCAAAAAGGCCTCTGCAGTCAGCGTCTGCGCCAGTGTGCTCTCATCGCAGGGCTCCAGACATCGTAAGTCCAGCACCAGAGCACCGTCGGCAATCCTGCCAATCACGGGCTGGGGTAGGCGTCGCAAAGCAATCTCGATACGGTTTAGTACACCAGCACCGCGTTTGCATGTGGGCCGCACCGCCAAACCGCTGGAGGCCAGACGCTCGACGGGCAAAGATCCGGAGCCAATTTGTGACTTCAGCGCCACCACTTCAACCACCACTGGCAATGCCGCAAGCGCGGTCTGCAAAGGGCGCAACAGCTGCTCGGCAGCATTCCGAATGTCTGATTCTGATCGGGTCAAATGACGCAAGGTTGTGAGTCGCTGCTTGAGGCGGTCGGGGTCCTGGTACAGCCGCAATACCGCCTCCAGTCCTGCCATGGTAATTTTGCCGACACGCAAGGCACGCTTGAGTGGGTTTTTCTTGATCTTGGCGATAAGCTCCTTCTTGCCAACCAACAGTCCGGCCTGTGGGCCACCTAGGAGTTTGTCACCAGAAAAGGTCACCAGATCGGCACCAGCAGCTATCGCCTCATTGGGCGTGGGTTCGCGCGGCAAACCATAGACTGAAAGGTCTGTGAGCGTGCCAGATCCCAAATCCACCACAAAAGGCAGCCCATGGGAATGGGCCAGCGCGGCAAGATCGACTTCGGGCACAGCGTGGGTAAATCCGTGAATTGCGTAGTTGCTGGTATGCACCTTCATCAGCAGCGCGCTGCGCGCATCCACCGCTTCTGCAAAGTCTTTCAGGTGGGTGCGGTTGGTAGTGCCCACTTCGACCAACCGGGCACCTGCGCGCTGCATGATGTCCGGTACCCGAAAGGCACCGCCGATCTCAATGAGCTCGCCGCGCGAGACCAGCACCCGTTTCTTTTGCGCTAGCGTGTTGAGCAGCAAAAACACCGCCGCTGCATTGTTGTTGACCACGGTGGCGGCCTCGGCCCCGGTCAGTTCGCACAGCAGCGCATTGACGATGTCGTCCCGGTCGCCACGGCCCCCAGATTCCACATCGTATTCAAGCGCGCATGGATTGAGGGCCGCGGCCGTCATGGCATCGACGGCCTCACGGGGCAGTACGGCGCGGCCCAAATTGGTATGCAGCACGGTGCCAGTCAGGTTAAACACCGTACGCAAACGCGCACGCGTTGCCTGCTGAACGGCGGTGTCAATGCTGCATAGAAGCGTTTCTTCATCGGGCGCAGGGGCGCCCTCTTTGACCGCCATTCGTGCGCTGGCGAGCTGTTCGCGCACCTGGCGTGTCACTACGCTACGCCCGAACTGTTCGAGCAAAGGGTCCATGACCGGATGGGACAACAAACGGTCAACCGAGGGGAGTTTGGCAAAAGAGTTCATGGCTTCACCCGAACCGGGCAGAAACAAGATAAGACATTAAGAAAAGTTAACCTTGGGCATCTGTTTATCAAAAAAAATAGCGAACAGGTCAATATAAACGAGGGCTAGAGGTCCTAAGTTCACACCAATCCGCATGTCACAGGCTCACATGGCACCGGGTACCAGCAACAGATTGGGCCCCGCCCGCGCATAACCCTCCTCATCCATCAGAATGTCTAGCGCGAGCGTCGCCAAGTCGTCCGCCACTGGGTCTACGCCGCCTTTTTCCTGGTAGATGATTTTTAGATAGCTGTGGCAGCTGTCACAGGTTTCGGCTCGCACCGCTTCGTGTCGCTGCGCATCTGCGTCTTCGAGCATTTGGTAGCTGACCGACGCAGTTGCGTCGCAGACCGCGCATTTGACACGCACCATATTCCATTCGGTGTTGCACAGCGCGCAATGCAAGTAGCGCAGGTTTGTGACTTCACCCGCACTTTTGACAACGCTCGACACAGGTGCAAAACCGCAACACGGGCAAATGCCAGGGGTGTCGAGTGCCTGCAATGACCCAGCCAGATGTAAGGCCGCAGCAGTCCAATGCACTTGCAACGCGGCCGCAACATAAGGCAACAAGGCGTTGTTTGTGCCCGAGTAGTCGGTGTCGAGGACGCACTGCGCCAGTGTCTCGAGTTCGGCTTCAGGCATCGTCTGCAATATCTGAAGCTGCGGCGCGGCAGCAGAAGGTGCCAAGGGAAACAGCTCCATGCACATTTGGAAAAGTGTGGTGCGCCATACTGGTTCGCGTTGCCAGGACTGCGCCGGCACGACCGGCATCTGGTGCCGGCTGGCTAACGCGACGGCATCAGAGTCTGGCAGTGTCAGCGCCGGATAGCTGACCAGGGCGCGGTGCTGGGCGCGCGTGATGGCACCCAGGAAACCCAGCCACTCGCCCAGACTGTTCCCGGATGCAAGTTGCTCAAAGCGCTCAGCTCGGCCCAGAAACACCCGAGCATCAGGCGCCAGAATAGCCGGCGGTTCACTGCTGGATCGGATCGGGATGGTTTCCGGTGTGATGAATGCGCTCACGACTTGCCCGTCATCTGCCGGTACCAGGCGCGATGATGCTGCTTGGCCCACGCGCGGGTAACAGTTCCGTACCACATGGCGCGTATGGTGCCTTTAACCCAGATCGCTGCATAAACGTGCACCATGATCATGCCGATCATGACAGCTGCAACTGCCGCATGCACCACTGCCCCCAGTCGTACTGCATCCACCGGAAAGTGGAAATAGGCACGCCACAGCAAAACGCCCGACACGGTCAACAGCAACATGCAAGCTGCCATTACCCAGAACATCATCTTCTGCCCGCCGTTGTATTTACCTTGCTCAGGCATATTGTGGTCATTGCCATCGATCATTTCCTTGGCACGCGATAGCCACTCCTTGTCAGCTTCTGTCATCCGATTCAATGAGCGAAATCTGAGAAAAATCGACAGAAAGGACAATGCCATCACTACCCCGACGAATGGGTGCAGGATCCGGGCCCAAACCGCCCCTCCGAACAACTGGCTCAGCGGAAAAAATGCCGGATGAAAAAACGCCAAGCCGGACAAGGCCAGAAGGATAAAACAGATACCCAGCGTCCAATGGTTGGCTCGCTCAGAGGCTGTATAGCGCTGCAGATCTTTAGGGTCGCGAATCATTTGGCATCCTCCTTCTCAATTTCGTCTTCCAGCTCCTTGCTGACTTCGTTCGGACCTTTAGTGACGTAATGGAACAAGCTGCCCAGCGCCACGGCAGCCATTGCCACAGTGGCAAGCGGTTTTGCAACCCCTTTCCACAAGGACACCATCGGGCTGACTGACGGATTTTCCGGCAGGTTGCTGTACATCTGGGGGCGGTCATTGTGGTGCAGTACATACATCACATGGGTACCACCCACGCCTTGTGGGTCATATAGGCCAGCCTGTTCGTAGCCGCGAGACTTAAGGTCACCGATGCGCTTTTCTGCGTAGTCCTTCATCTGCTCTTTCGAGCCGAACTGGATGGCACCGGTGGGGCAGGCCTTTGCACAGGCAGGAGCCTGCCCCACCGCCACCCGGTCAGAGCACAGCGTGCACTTATAGGCCTTGCTGTCTTCCTTGGAAATGCGCGGAACGTTAAACGGGCAGCCGGTAACGCAGTAGCCGCATCCGATGCAGTTTTCCTGATGAAAATCCACAATGCCATTGGCGTACTGAATGATGGCACCAGGAGCCGGGCAGGCCTTCAGGCAACCCGGGTCGGCACAGTGCATACAGCCGTCTTTGCGAATTAGCCACTCGAGCTTGCCTTTTTCTTCCACTTCGGCGAAGCGCATGACAGTCCAGGATTTGGAAGTCAGATCAACCGGATTGTCGTAAACCCCATTGCAGCTGCCTACCTCATCCCGAACATCGTTCCACTCCATGCAGGCAGCTTGGCAAGCCTTGCAGCCAATACAGGCGGACACATCGATCAGCTTTGCGACTTCGGTGGTTTCCCGGGCCCTGGGAGGCTCGGTGGTGGTAGCCGAGCGGCGGGCGATATCTAGCGATTGCAGTGCCATGATGTCTATGCCTTCTCGATGTTGACAAGGAACGCCTTGTATTCAGGCGTTTGCGAATTGGCATCGCCAACATAGGGGGTCAAGGTGTTGGTGATGTAGCCAGGCTTGGTTACTCCCTTAAACCCCCAGTGGATTGGTATGCCCACGGTGTGCACCTTTTTGCCGTCTACATCCAGCGTTTTGATACGCTTGGTGACGACGGCAACCGCTTTGATAAAGCCGCGATTACTACGCACCTTGACCCTGTCGCCGTTTGAGATGCCCTTTTCCTTGGCCAAGTCCTCGCCTATCTCAACAAATTGTTCTGGTTGCAGAATAGCGTTGATTTTTGCGTGTTTGGTCCAGTAGTGGAAGTGCTCGGTCAAACGATAGGTGGTACAAACATACGGGAAATCCTTCGCTTTCCCAAACACTTCCATATCGCCCTTGTAGACCCGTGCACAAGGATTGCTGGTGACCTTAGGGTTCTTTGGATGGAAGGGATTGGCTTCCAGCGGCGTTTCAAACGGCTCGTAGTGCTCGGGGAACGGCCCTTCTACCATGCCCGGCGCGAATAGCCGTGCTACGCCTTCCGGATTCATGATGAAGGGCATTACGTGCTCTTCCGGAGCCGCATTGGGGCGCATGTCTGGAACGTCGTTTCCGGCCCAGGCAGTCCCAGTCCATCGGATGACTGCCCGCTTGGGATCCCAGGGCTTGCCCGCGAGATCGCACGAAGCACGGTTGTAGATGATGCGTCGGTTGGCCGGCCAAGCGAATCCCCAGTTCAGCGTTTGGCCTAAACCAGACGGATCGGCATTGTCACGTCGCGCCGTCAGGTTACCGGCTTGCGACCAGCAGCCTCCGTAAATCCAGTTACCACAAGATGTGCTGCCGTCATCACGCAACTGCGCAAAACCGGCCACCTGCTCACCCGGTTTGACCAGGACCTTGGTCTTGTCCACTGGATCGAACACTTCGCCCAACGCTTTGCCCGAGATTTCCATGAGCAACTCTTCAGGCGAAGGCTTGTTCGGAATGCGGTGTGGCCAGGTTAGGTTCAATATAGGCTCAGGCAGCTTACCGCCGTCTTTGGCATACATCTCCTTGAGTTTGAGGAACAGCGAGGCCATGATCTCGATGTCACCTTTGGACTCACCTGGACCGTCCGCAGCTTTCCAGTGCCACTGAATTACCCGCCCGGAGTTGGTGAACGAGCCGGTATCTTCGGCAAAAAGATTGGCAGGAAGCCGAATCACCTCAGTCTGAATTTTGGAAGAGTCTGCCTCGTTGAAATCGGCATAGTTCTTCCAGAACTCTGAGGTATCGGTTGCCAGCGGGTCAATCACCACCAAGTATTTCAACTTGGCCAATGCGTCCCCCACCTTTTTCTTGTTCGACACCGACGCCAGCGGGTTGAATCCCTGGCAAACAAAGCCATTCATCTTGCCCTGGTGCATTTTCTCGAACAAAGCAAGCACGTCGTAGGCGCCATCGATCTTCGGCAGCCAGTTATAAGCAAAGTCGTTCTCCGCCGTTGCGGCATTGCCCCACCATGCTTTTTGCAGACTTGTGAACCACTTGGGGTAGTTCTGACCAAAGTTCATTTGGTTGGGGCGCAACGCCTTGGGTGTTCGCTTTTCCAAATATGTCTTGCGATCCACATCGGCATCGGTCGGTGAAGTCAGGTACCCCGGCAAGCTGGCACCGAACAGACACTGATCGGTAATGCCTTGTACATTTGCGTGACCACGCAAGGCATTGATACCGCCACCTGCCATACCCATGTTGCCCAATAGGGTCTGAATGATCGCCATAGTACGGATGTTCTGCGAGCCCTTAGAGTGCTGTGTCCAGCCCAGCGCATACAAGATCGTCATGGTCTTGTTGTGCGCCGCCGTTTCAGCAATCATTTCGCAGACCTTGAGGAACTGGTCCTTAGGCGTTCCCGTGACTTTGCTCACCATGTCGGCGTTGTAGCGACTGTAGTGTTTCTTCATTAACTGGAATGCACAGTTCGGATCCTGCAGGGTGTCATCCACCTTAAGGATGCTCTGAATAACCGCTCACCAAATGGAGTAGCGGCCGGCTAATTTTCAAATAGTGAGATTTCACGAGAAATCCTGCGAAGTCGCGATGTTTTTTGCGCCCCCTTGGGCCGTTTTCGTGCTTTCTAGCGCCTTCGCCC
>CAJBMJ010000243.1 GCA_903954045.1 uncultured beta proteobacterium
CCCGTCACCAGTACCACGCCCTACCCGCAGGACAAAGCCTGGCTGGAATCGCACTGGATGCCCTACACCGCCAACCGCAGCTTCAAAGCCACTGGCGCGCAAAACGGGCGCATGATGGTCAGCGCCCACGGTTGCTATTACACCGATAGCAACGGACGCAAGATATTCGACGGCTTGTCGGGTTTATGGACCTGCGGCCTAGGCCATGGTCGCACCGAGATTGCAGAAGCCATTGGTCGCCAGGCCGCCACGCTGGACTACTCACCTGCCTTCCAGTACGGGCACCCGCTGTCGTTCGAGCTGGCCAACCGCATCCGCGAACTCACCCCCGACGGGCTGGACTATGTGTTCTTTACCGGCTCGGGTTCAGAGTCGGCCGATACGTCATTGAAGATGGCCCGTGCCTACTGGCGCGCCAAAGGCATGGGCACCAAAACCCGCCTGATCGGCCGCGAGAAGGGTTACCACGGCGTGAACTTTGGTGGCATCTCGGTGGGCGGTATTGGCGGCAACCGCAAGATATTTGGTCAGGGCATTGAGGCCGACCACTTGCCCCACACTCAACCAGCCGCAGGCGCTTTCTTTAAGGGCATGCCGCCAACCGGCGCAGAACTGGCCGATGAATTGACCAAGCTGATTGCGCTGCACGATGCGTCCAACATTGCCGCTGTGATCGTGGAGCCCATGTCCGGCTCGGCTGGCGTGGTGATTCCGCCGGTGGGCTACCTGCAGCGTCTGCGCGACATTTGCACGGCCAACAACATCCTGCTGATTTTTGACGAGGTGATTACCGGTTTTGGCCGCATGGGTGCCTACACCGGCGCGGCTGCCTTTGGCGTGACGCCCGACATTGCCAACTTTGCCAAGCAAATCACCAACGGCGCGCAGCCGCTGGGTTGCGTGGTGGCCAAGAAAGACATTTACGACACCTTCATGGCGCAGGGCGGCCCGGACTACGTGCTCGAATTCCCGCATGGATACACCTATTCCGCCCACCCCGTGGCTTGCGCAGCGGGCGTGGCTGCGCTGGACATTCTGGTGAAAGAAAACATGGTCGAGCGCGCTGCCGCGCTGGCACCGCACTTTGAGCAGGCGGTGCACAGCCTCAAGGGGGCCAAACATGTTCTCGACATTCGCAACTATGGTCTGGCCGCTGGTTTCACTATTGCGTCTGCACCCGGCGAGCCTGCCAAACGCCCCTATGAAGTAGCGATGAAGTGCCTGGAAAAAGGCTTCTATGTGCGCTACGGCGGCGACACCATCCAGTTAGCTCCACCCTTCATCGCCACCTCGGCCGAACTTGACAGCCTGATCAATGCCCTGGGTGATGCACTGAACGCGACTGATTAACGCATGCACATCGCCATCCTGACCTTCGACGGGTTCAACGAACTCGATTCGCTGGTGGCTTTTGGCATGCTCAGCCGCATCACGCTGCTGGGCGAAAAGGACTGGCGCGTGAGTATTGCCAGCCCCACTCCGCAGGTCACGTCCATGAACGGCTTGCGGCTTGATTCGCATATTGGCCTCGCTGAGGCCTGCAGCGCAGACGCAGTGCTGATTGGCAGCGGAATGAAGACACGCGAAGTGGCAGCTGATGCGTCCATCATGGGCCAACTACAGCTCGACCCGGCGCGGCAGCTGATAGCGGCGCAATGCTCGGGCACCTTTCTGCTTTCTCGCTTGGGTTTGACTGGCAACTTGAGTGCCTGCACCGACAACACCAGCAAGCCGTGGGTGCAGGCTGCGGGTGTTCGTGTAGTGAACCAGGCATTTGTGGCACATGACAACATCGCTACGGCAGGTGGATGTCTGTCCTCGCAATACCTTGTCGCATGGCTGCTGACAAGGCTTCGCAACGAAGAAGTTGCGCGCGAAGTGCTTCACTACTTTGCACCGGTGGGCCAAAAAGAAGACTACGTCGAGCGCGCCATTGGCCATGTGCAGGCATCATTGGCGCCGCAGGCAGTTGCCGCTTGAATCGCTCGTGCTTGGCGAATACTGTGCACAGCCATCATTGATTTTTTGAAACCTGATTTTTTGATTGAGAGAAAACCTATGTCCACACTCCCCACCGTCGGCCACCTGATTGACGGCAAGCGCGTTGACGGCGGAAGCCGTTCACAAGACGTTTTCAACCCCGCCACCGGCAAAGCAGAAAAGCGCGTGCTTCTGGCCGACAAAACCACGGTAGAACTTGCCATCGCCAATGCACAAGAAGCTTTCCCGGCTTGGCGCAACACGCCGCCGCTCAAACGCGCCCGCGTGATGGGCAACCTCAAAGTTTTGCTGGAAAAGCATGCTGACGAACTCTGCGCCATGATCACCGCCGAACACGGCAAGGTGCTAGCAGATGCCTTGGGCGAACTGCAACGCGGCATTGAAAACGTCGAATACGCGTCCTACGTCCCCGAACTGCTCAAGGGCGAACACAGCAAAAACGTAGGCCCCGCCATCGACAGCTGGAGCGAGTTTCAGGCTCTGGGCGTGACCGCTGGCATCACCCCCTTCAACTTCCCTGCCATGGTGCCGCTGTGGATGTGGCCCATGGCCGTAGCCTGTGGCAACAGCTTTATCCTGAAGCCTTCCGAGCGCGACCCCACCAGCGCCCTGCGCATTGCCGAACTGGCGCTCGAAGCAGGCTTGCCACCCGGCGTGCTCAACGTGGTCAACGGCGACAAGGAGTCGGTGGACACCCTGCTGCAAGACCCGCGCGTCAAGGCCGTGAGCTTTGTCGGCTCCACGCCGATTGCCGAATACATCTACGCGGAAGGCTGCAAACACGGCAAGCGTGTGCAAGCGCTGGGCGGAGCCAAAAACCACGCTGTGGTGATGCCCGACGCCGACGTGGCCAATGCGGTCAGCGCCTTGATGGGCGCGGCCTACGGATCTTGTGGCGAGCGCTGCATGGCCATTCCGCTGGTGGTAGCGGTGGGTGACGCGGCCGCCGACGCAGTGATTGCAGGCCTGAAGGCCGAGATCGCCAAAATGAAGGTCGGCCCCGGCACCGCACCTGGCATGGACATGGGCCCGCTGGTCACCAAACCGCATTTCGAGAAGGTGAAGGCCTATGTGGACCAGGGCGTGAAAGAGGGCGCTACGCTGGTAGTGGATGGCCGCAACCTGAAAGTAGCGGGCCATGAAGACGGCTACTTCCTCGGCCCCTGCCTGTTTGACAACGTCAAACCTGGCATGGTGATCTACCAGGAAGAGATTTTTGGCCCGGTGCTTGGCGTGGTGCGCGTCAAGAGCCTGCAGGAAGCCATGGACATGATCGACGCCCACGAGTACGGCAACGGCACCTGCATCTTCACCCGCGACGGCGAGGCCGCCCGCTACTTCACCGACAACATTCTGGTCGGCATGGTCGGTGTGAACGTGCCCCTGCCCGTGCCCGTGGCCTACCACTCGTTCGGCGGCTGGAAACGCTCGCTCTTCGGTGACCTCCACGCCTACGGCCCGGACGCCGTGCGCTTCTACACCAAGCGCAAAACGATTACCCAGCGCTGGCCGTCAGCAGGCGTGCGTGAGGGGGCGGTGTTTAGTTTCCCTAGTAGCAAGTAAGCAAGCGTTTAAACCCCCGCTTTTTCCCCAAACCAGCGGGTGTTTTCTATTTGGGTTCAGGCCCAAAAACTCTCACAAATCCGTCGTGCTTGGCCTTCCGCCAAGTTTCAGTCATATCGCCGTTGCGCTCCAGTGCATCGTAGATGTCTCTCACCAGATCGTTGTCTACAACCTTCGCGGATTTGAGTTTCGCTAGCAACTCAAACCCGTGCCAGACCTTCAACCCCACTTCCTCAGCCAAGGTATGCATGCCCAGGTCGTCCGTTGCCACGATGGCTCCTTTGACCTGACCATAGGCCAATAGCCAGCAATCTGTGGCCCCCGGTGGGGAGCGCCCGTGGGAGGTGTACTTGTCAATGTCAAGTTGAACCGTACCCATCAGCACATCCTGCACCAACTTCATGTCTTGCTTTTCTGCTGCGCTTAGCCGCGTTTGCTTGGCCATGCGCTCCTGCGCAAACTCAGGTTCGTCAAACCATGGGTTTTTGAATTGCAGCTTGGGATTGCGATGGACCTCTTCCTCCACCACCTTCAAAATCACAACGACATATGGCACCTGACCAAACTGCCGCCCTACCGCTGGGCGAATGCGCTTGGCAAGCCGAAGGTAGGTATTCGTGTCCAGCAGGACTTCGGTGGTCACCGGGACAGTTCCCCATGCAGTGCCAAGGCATCCTGCATGGGTATGTCCATCACCTGTTGAACATAGCCTGCACCGGTTTCCTTTATCTGCACCATGCGTCGCAGGGCCTGAAAGAAGTCGCTATGAAACTGGCGCTCAGCAGCTGCCAAATAGGCTGAAGGCGCTGGTGGCAAAGGTGCAAACAGTGTCTCGCTTACCAGCTTGCCGCGTTGCGAATTACGCATTTTGTGAATGTCGATCTCCGCATGCTTCAAAAGCGGCAAGCCCTGTGACTGAGCAAAGCCATTGACCTGCTGAAAAACGGTATTCAGAGAAATACCGTGCTCATGCGCAAACGCCTGCAATACAGCGGCTTCGTGCGCCTTGGGCTGCCCCGCCACGTGGGTATACACCGTGCGGGCCAATTCTCTGGGGAACAGCAAGGCGCCTGCAAACGCGTCCGCAAAATCTTCACCCTCATCTTTCCCGGCCAACTGCGGGGTAAACACGTGCGCCAACTCATGCGCCATCCAGAATTTGAAATCCTCCAGACGGGTGTCAAGATTCAAGAAGATGAAGGTCACCCGCTCTTGGGGCAACAAAATGTGCAAGGCGTTCTTGTGGTTTTGCAGCGCGCCCCACATGACAGGCACAACCACCGCCCCGTTCTCGGCAAATTCGCTCAGCAATTGCTCGTAATGCAGCACGCCGCCCTCACCCAGCCCCAAATTCTTGCGCACCTGCGACACCACATCCTGCACAGCCGCATATTCAGTAGAAGGGTCTGGCACCTGGCGGCGCAGTTGCGGCACGGCGGACAAGAACGGAACCAGTGCCTTTAACAAAGCCCCCATGGCCATGGCCTTGATAACGTGCTCGTCTGTAGTTTTTGCGCCCGCCTTTTTACGAAACGCCACCACAGGCTGGGCGGCTTGGGGCAACTGCACCAAGTCGGCAAAACCCAGTTTCAAGGTTGTTGCAAGCTTGAGCAGCTTGTCGGGCCGGGGGAAATCTGTACCCTTCATCCAGTTGGTAACGGCTTGGCCGGTTACACCCAACTCTGCGGCGAGATCCTTTTGGGTCCACCCCCGCGATTGAATGGCAGTCTTAATGTTGTCGCTGTGGATAACTTTTTGCATAACCCGTGGATTATCGGTGCAAATCACCTGAAATCAAGTTTAATCAAGCTGATTCAAGGGTTATTCGCCAGCTACGCCACCTCTTGCACCAGCGCCTCGGCCAGATGGGCTTGGGTTGATTGGCTGGCGGACAGTCGCTGGCGCAGGTCGACGCACAGGCGGCGCAGCTGGGCTACGCGGGTGACGATGCGGGATTGTTCGGCGAGGGGCGGGATTGGAATTTGAAACGCCTTGATCTTTCGCAGCACCAAATTTTTATTACCTACGCCTTCGGTGCCGTCTTCGGACTGCTGACGCACAAAGGGGGAATTGATAACAAGCGACAGGAAATCTCTGTCCACCGAAACCGATGGAAGCTTTATCAGCGCCACACTCACGAACAAGCTGAACGCTCGCGGTGTATCTACGACCACCGCAATTCCTGTCGTGCCAATCTTTGTGAGCAGAACATCACCCATCTCAGGGTTACAGCGTTTAGCCAAATCTTCATGTGATTGGGGCGAAATGAATCTGGTGTCAGAGAAATCGATAAAGCCCGAACTCAAGTCTTTGACTGACAGGAATGGAACTCCTTCAGCGATATATGTCGGCGTGTGATGTGCCCCGTCGGTGATTTGTGACGCAAGGCCGTCCATCGTTACCCACTCCCACCCCTGCGGCAACGCAAACGGTTGCTCATCCTCCGCAATCGGCGGCAGGGGTTTGTCGCGTTTGATCTTGCCCTCAGCGATGAGCTTGTCTTTCTCGGCGCGGATGTTCTTGAGGAGAACGCTGGCGGGTTCGTCTTCCGGGTCTTGGGGGACGAGCAGGCCGCGCACTGCGAGTTGGAGGATGGTTTGCTCCAGGGCATCCACCGCCTCGGGGCGGTCTAGCAGCAGGTCGAAGTGGGTGGCGATGCGGTGCCAGTTGTCCGTCAATTGCGCGGGCGTTTCGCTCTCGGTCAGCGTGGCCAGCAGGGTGCTGACGAGTTGGGCGTGTTGCGTGGCTTCGAGCCGGCCTTTGGCTTCGAGCGCGTCGCACAGGTGCATGAGTTCTTCGACGCGGGTGACGATGCGGGATTGTTCGGCCTTGCTACATACCGGCAACCAAAAGCCACGAAGGTCCGTCTGCGAGATATTGACCTGACTCGCCGCCATGCCGGTTTTGGCCTGCTCGATTAGACTTTTTGTCCACCCGGCATTCAAGGCCAGTACGACGAAAGCCGGAAGCATTTCATCAGCGATTGAGTGAAATCGAACAATCTTGTCGGAGAGCATTAAGCGCGGCGGCGTGTTGTTGACCCAGCAGGAAATTCCAACTCGGTTCATTGGCCCCGCACGCGTAATCAGGATGTCGCCGTCTTTGACTTCGATTTCTGGCCGCGGCGATAGCTTTGAAGGAATGACTTTGTGTTCGCGAGCACGGTACTCGTTGACTTGGACGGCAGTTGTGCGCAGTACCGCCCACCTTGTCGGATCGGACCGTTCGCCTTCGTCGCAGGCAGGGCTCCAGCCGGAACCCATGTTTTCAACGATATCTCCGAGTCGACTCCATGCCCAGCCGTCTGGAAGTCCATATGGTGCGGCAATTTCATCGCTGCCGCCACTTGCTTTGTGACTCTTCGCCGATCGCACGATGGCGTTCGCCGCCACACGCTGCAACAGATCACGCGCCGACTCATCGCTCGGGTCTTGCGGCACCAGCTTGCCTTGCACCGCCAGCGTCAAAATCAGCTCGCGCAGGCGCGCCACGCCGCCAGGTGCAGTGGCCAATAGGTTTAAATTTGATAGCAGCATACGCAGATTCAACGGGGGCTGGCAAGCGAATTGGCCAATATGCCTTTCAGCTCATCCCGCAGCGCCTGCGCCTCGCCTTGCAGGCGGGCGTAGTCGGCCAGCAGTTGCTCGGGGTCGTGGCTGACCGCATCCACGGCATGGGGGTTCTTCTGGTCCAGGTTGTAGCCTGCGGCCTTGATCTGCTCGATGCTGACCTTCCAGGCGCGTTCGTTTTCCACGCGGCTGGCAAAGCCGTCGGCCTCACTGCCCCACCAAGCTTTCTCGGCATCGAACTCTTCGATACGGATGGGTTTGGTCTTGTTGTAGTTCTTCACGCCTGCGGGATATGGATGCTCGTAGTACCAGACGTCCTGGGTGGGCGTGCCCTTGGTGAAGAACAGCAGGTTGGTTTTGATGCCGGTGTAGGGCGCGAACACGCCGTTGGGCAGGCGCACGATGGTGTGCAGGTTGCACTCGGTTAGCAGTTGCTCTTTGATGCGGGTTTTGACACCTTCGCCAAACAACGTGCCATCCGGCAAGACCAGCGCGGCGCGGCCGTTGGTTTTGAGGATGTGTTTGATGAGCACCAGAAACAAGTCCGCTGTTTCTTTGGTGCGCACGTCGCTGGGGAAGCCCTGCTCAATGCCCGGCTCTTCCACACCGCCGAAGGGTGGGTTGGTGAGCACCACGTCCACGCGGTCAGCCTGGGTGTAGTTGCGCAACGGATTTGCCAGGGTGTTGCCGTGGGTGATGAGGCTGGGCACCTCGATGCCATGCAGCATCAGGTTGGTGACGCACAGCATGTGGGGGAGCTGCTTTTTCTCAACGCCGGTGATGCTGGTTTGCAGCACGGCTTCTTGCTCGGTGTTTTGCACCTGTTTGCGCAGGTGCTCGATGGCGCAGACCAAAAAGCCGCCGGTGCCGGTGGCGGGGTCGAGCACCTTTTCGCCCAACTGGGGGTTGACCATGTCCACCATGAACTGGGTGACGGCGCGGGGGGTGTAAAACTCGCCCGCGTTGCCTGCGCTTTGCAGGTCTTTGAGGATTTTTTCGTACAGGTCGTTGAACTGGTGGCGCTCGCTCTGGCGGTTGAAGTCGATGGCGTTGAGCTTGTTGATGACCTGGCGCAGCAGGTGGCCGCTTTTCATGTAGTTGTAGGCGTCTTCAAACACGCCGCGCACGACGTAGCCGCGCGGGTTGCGCTGGGCGTCGCCACCCAAAGCCTTCAGCGCGCCAAACAGGTCGTTGTTGACAAAGCTCAGCAAGGTGTCGCCGGTGATGCCTTCCGCATCTGACGCCCAGTTGCGCCAGCGCAGGGGCTCGGGGATGGGGCTGGTGTAGCTGTCGCGGGTGAGCTCCATTTCCTCCTCCAGCGCGTCAAACACTTTGAGGAAAAGGAGCCAGGTGAGCTGGGAGATGCGTTGGGCGTCGCCATCGACGCCGCTGTCTTGGCGCATCACGTCCTGAATAGTCTTGATGACGCTGGAGAGGTTGGACATGTTGGTTGTAGGTTTTATGAATGAAATAGGGCTCTAGCCCTTATGGAGTGTGCGCAAGCAGCTATGAATTTGATAGCTATTTATTCATCTAACCAGTCGAGCTGCGGGTTGACTGGGGGCCAGGTGCCTTCTGCCAGGCGCTGGGTGTACCAGCGGAGCATGGCGGCGTCTTCCACGGCGTATTCGCTGCGGGCAGATTTCCAGATCAGGCTGGGCTGGTGGGTGCGCAGGCTTTCCAGTGCTTTTTGGGCCTTGGCCACGCTGACTTTTTCGCCCGTTTTGTCGTTGTAGAACTGCAAGGCATCTGCGTCGTACGGGCGAAAGCGGGTGCCCAACTCCAGCATGCGCCACAGCACGGCTTGCTCCAACGGCTTGAGGGCGGTGTAGTCGCTTTGCATTTGGGCCTCGTCGGTTTGCTGCTGCTGTAGCGCTTTGGCGAGCATGGCATCTTCAAACCGGCCGGTGTGGGTGGCAAGAGGGCTCAGCACTTGGCCCAATGCCTCCATAAAAAACTGGGGCCGCTGGCCGAATAGGACAAAGGCTTCATGCAGAGTGGCTTGATTTACCTCCATCAAGTCAGGGCGCTGGTGCGTAATGAGTTGGGCGATGTGGGCAATAAAATCCGGCCCCAGCTCGGGCATGCGCTGAATTTGGGAGCCATAAAACGGCGCGGCATTGGTATTGACCAAGCGCAGGAGTTTGTCGCGGTCAGAGCCCGACATGACCAGCATGAGTTTGACCTGGCCGGGGCGGTTGAGTTGGTCACGAGCGGACTTGAGCGCGGCCATGGCCGTCTCGCCCGCCTCGCTGGTGAGCGCGTGCTGGGCTTCGTCAATGATCAGCGCCACGGGGTTCTTGGCGGCCTCAACCAAGGCGCGCAAGGCATCTGCCAGCGTGGTGCCGTCTACCCGGCTGATTTTGGAGGTATCGATTTTGATACCCCCCACGCTGATGCTCTCCAACCCGACGGATTTGGCAGTTTTGGCCACTACGCCCAGCTGCTTCATGAGCGCGCGGCCCACGGCCTCGGCAATCAGGCTGCCGGGGTCTCGTTTTTGGTCGGCCCACAAATCCACATACACCACCACCACTTGGCGGCGGGCCAGTTCGGGCATGAGGTCAGACTGCAAAAACGTGGATTTGCCCGTGCGCCTGGGTGCTGCCAAGAACAAGCCATTGGGCGCGTCGCTGAATGCGGCTTTGCCTTGGAGGGCGTTGGCCAGTTCGGCAGCGAGCGTGGTACGGGGGTAATAAAGCATGGAATATCCAAAATTATCGGGATTTAGATATTTTATCCAAAAATGGATAATTTTGGATATTTAAGAAGCCGCGTATAGCTCGCGCTCCAGGGTTTGCAGGGCATCCAGGTACTGGGGTCTGCCGCCAAAACTTTTGATCAGCTCGCCAGGGCGGCCCATGTCGGTGAAGGGTTGGACATTGAAAACCGTGTCGGCCTCGATGGTAGCAATGCCTTCGTCGGCGTATTTGTCGAGCAGCGCGTCAATCACTTTGCGGGCCACGGGGCCGTACTGCGTGAACACGTTGCGCTTTTTGACGCGGCTGGCTCGTTCGCGCCGAGTCAGCGCTGGCATGTTGTAGGCCACGTGCAGCAGCAAATCAAACGGGTCGAGGTTGGTCAGGCCCGTGCTGGCCAGTTCTTCGGCCAGTGCCTCGATCAGCACACCCTGGCCCTCCAGCTCCTGGATCAGTGCCGCTTTGCGGTCCGCGTCGTTCCAGGCTTGCAGGAACTTGTCCAACGAGTCGAAGCGCTTGGTGAGGTTGATGCGGGTGTAGTCGCGCAGGCTCTCGGTGATGAGCTTGCCCTGGGCGTTGAGGTACTGCACGCGCTCGCGGGCCACGGCGACGGTGACCATGCCACCGACGACGTATTTTTTGGGTTCGTCGCCATCTGCGGCGAAGGGACCGAGCGGAGGCAGGTTGTCGAAACCGGTTTCGATGTGATCAGCCGGAACGGCATTGGGTGCGTTCGGCAGCGTGTCTGGTGGCGCGATGGGTTCGCCCGCCTTGGGCTCGTAAATCTGCACCGGTTCGCCATCAAAAGCGGGGTCTGCAAAGTTGTCGGTGGCGCGCTTGAAATCGAGGATGGTGAACCAGGTCTTGCCCAAATCCTCGCGCAAGCGGGTGCCGCGGCCAATGATCTGCTTGAACAGCGTCATGGACTTGATGTTCTGGTCCAGCACGATGAGTTTGCAGGTTTGCGCATCCACGCCGGTGCTCATCAGCTTGGAGGTAGTGGCGATCACCGGGTAAGGCTTCTCTGGGTCAATGAAGTTGTCCAGCTCGCGCTTGCCTTCCGGGTTGTCGCCCGTGATCTGCACCACGTATTTGGGCTGGGTGGCGCAGATGTCGGCATTGGCATTGGAGAGCGCCTGGCGCATGCGGGCAGCGTGGTCTATGTCTTCACAAAAGACGATGGTCTTGGCGTGGCGATCGGTGGCCTTGAGGTATTCGGTGATCTTGGCGGCAACAGCCTCGTCGCGCTTTTCCAGCACCAGTTTGCGGTTCATGTCGCTGCCGGTGTAGATGCGGTCTGCGATCACGTTACCGTGCTTGTCCGTCATGCCTGCGGTGGGCCGCCAGCCGAAAGCGTCTTTGTCCAAGTCAACGCGTATAACTTTGTAGGGCGCGAGGTAGCCGTCTTCAATGCCTTGCTTGAGGCTGTAGGTGTAAATGGGGTCCCCAAAGTAGTCACTGTTCGATATCTCTTTGGTTTCCTTGGGCGTGGCAGTCAGGCCGACCTGGGTGGCGCTGTTGAAATACGTGAGGATTTCGCGCCAGGCGGAGTCTTCATCGGCGCTGCCCCGGTGGCACTCGTCCACCACGATAAGGTCAAAGAAGTCGGGGCTGAACTGTTTGTAAATGTTCTGCGCTTCTTCGGTGCCGCTCACTGCCTGGTAGAGCGAGAGGTAAATCTCGTAGCTCTTGTCCACCAGCTTGGTGGTTTTGTTGACTGCCAAGTCCACTTCTTCCACTTCGATCTGGCCTTGCGCATTGATGCGTTCAATGCCTTTGGCGTTGGGCGACAGTTTGGCCATGGCCCCCTTGAAGGGACGGAAGTCGTTGACCATGGTTTGGTCAATCAGGATGTTGCGGTCCGCCAGAAACAGGATGCGCTTCTGGCCCGATGGTTTGTCGGAGCGCCATGGCGACTTCCACAGCCGGTGGATGATCTGGAAGGCGGTGTAAGTCTTGCCGGTGCCGGTGGCCATAACCAGCAGCACGCGGTTTTGACCGGCCGCAATGGCTTCCACCGTGCGGTTGATGGCATTGAGCTGGTAATAACGCGGGGTTTTGGCCGTGGTGGCTAGCGCGTAGTCAAACCCGGCCACGCTTTGCACCTCAGTGCTCCAGCCTTTCCACGCGCAATAGCGCGCCCACAGCTCTTGCGGTGAAGGAAATTGGTCGCGGGCGAGGTTTTGCTCTAGCACGCCTGTGGCCAGCGTGGCATCACGGAGCACAAAACCTTCGCCATTGCTTGCAAAACTGAATGGCACGCACAGCAGTTCAGCATAGTGAATGGCCTGCTGCATACCCGCCTGAACCGAGAGACGGGACTTCTTGGCCTCCACCACGGCCAGGGGGATATTCGGTTTAAGGAACAGCACGTAGTCAGCAAACAGCACGGTCGCTTTGTCGCGCCTGGCCGTCTTGCCACGCACTACCACGCGCCCGGCCCTCAAGGGGTATTGCGCGTAGATCTGGTCGAGCGTATGCCACCCGGCCTGCACGATGGCCGGTCGGATGAATTTGTCGCTGATGTCGCTCTCAGATTGCTTGTTCTTGTGCATGGCAGTCCCTGAATGGCCCGCCACAGTTTGCCAGACAAATCCACACCCATAATTCGGCCATGCCACATTCCCTCTACGTGCTGTTGCGAACCGGGCTGAGCCTGCTGGTGGTGGCGGTGTTGATGTTGCATGCCAGCGGGCAGATCCCCTTGCGGCTGCTGTCGCAGCTGGAGTTGTATGCCTACGACGCGCGCTTGCGCCTCACCATGCCGGGTGGCGTGGATACACGCATTGTGATCGTGGACATCGATGAAGCAAGCCTGCTGCAGGAAGGCCAGTGGCCCTGGCCGCGCCAGCGTGTAGCGCAACTCACCCAAAACCTGTTCAACGACTACAAGATACAAGTGCTGGGCTTTGACGTGCTGTTTGCCGAGACCCAGTCCAATTCCGCCGTTTCCGCCGTCGACCAGTTGGCGCAAGGTGCGCTGCGAGACAACGCTGCTTTTCAACAGCAATGGACCCAGCTGCGCCCACAACTCATGGACGACACCGTGTTGGCCCGCAGTTTTAAGGACCGTGCCGTGGTCTGCGGGTATTACTTTTCGCTGGACACACAGCAAGGCAACGCGTCTCGGGTGGGGCAACTGCCGTCTGCTGCCCTTCCCATCAGTGCGCTAGGCCGGGCGCACAATCCTTTTTCCGCCGCCACTGGCTACAGTGCCAATTTAGCCGCAGTGCAGGACAGTGCAGGCAGCGGTGGCTTCTTCAACAGCACCCTGGTCGATGAAGATGGGCTCTTTCGGCGACTGCCGCTGATGATGGGCTATGGCGACCAGCTCTACGAACACTTCAGCCTGGCCATCGTGCGCCGTCTGCTGGACAACCCGCCTGTGGAACTGATCCGTGCCGATGGCTATGCCAGCACCGATGGCGGCAGCGGCCAGCGCATTGAAGCGCTGCGCGTGGGGACTTTCGATATTCCCCTGGATGCCCAAGGCGCGGCGCTGGTGCCTTACCGGGGGGCGCAAGGCAGTTTCCCCTATGTGTCGGCCACCGACGTGCTGCAGAAGAAGGTTGACCCCCAACTGCTGGAGGGCGCCATCGTGCTGGTGGGTGCTACAGCGGCGGGCTTGCTGGACCTGCGTGCCACGCCGGTGCAAAACGTCTACCCGGGCGTAGAGGTCAATGCCTCACTGATAGCAGGCATTCTGGACCAGAGCATCAAGTACCGGCCCGCCTACACCACGGGGCTGGAACTCGCGCTGCTCGCCCTTATCGGGCTGCTCAGCACGGGTTTGGGCTGGTTGCCTCCCTTGCGCGCCCTGCTGGCCACGCTCACGCTGGGCGGGGCGGTACTGGGGTTCAATTTTTATGCGTGGCAAACACATGACCAGGTCATTCCCCTGGCGCCCACGCTGGTGCTGATACTGCTGCTCTACCTGATGCACAGTAGCTACGGCTACTTTGTGCAAAGCCGCCGTGAGCAGAAACTGGCCCAGGTATTTGGCCAGTACATCCCCCGCGAGCTGGTGGCCGAGATGAGCCGCCGCCCCGGCAGCTTTGCGCTCGGTGGTGAGAGCCGGGAGATGACGGTGCTGTTCAGTGACCTGCAGGACTTCACCACCCTCTCTGAGGGGCTGGCCCCGGACGAGCTCACCCGCATGATGCAGTTCGTGCTCACGCCGCTCACCAAGGCCATCCACGATCAGCGTGGCACGGTGGACAAATACATTGGCGACGCGATCATGGCCTTTTGGGGCGCTCCCTTGGCCGACCCCGACCACGCCCGCCACGCCGTGTACGCCGCCCTGGACATGAAGCAGCGCCTGGAACACCTGGAGCCGCAGCTGCAATCCCATGGCTGGCCCGCACTGAAGGTGCGCATTGGCATCAACACCGGTGTGATGAATGTGGGCAATATGGGCTCAGAGTTTCGCGCCGCCTACACCGTGCTGGGTGATGCGGTCAATCTGGCTTCGCGCATCGAAGGCGCAGGAAAGCACTACGGCGTGAGCATCGTGATCAGTGAATCCACACGTATGGCGGTGCCAGAGTTGGCTTGCAGGGAGCTTGACCGGGTGCGGGTGAAAGGGAGAAACCAGGCCGTCACCTTGTTTGAACCCATGGGTACGTTGCAAGAACTCGATACCGGTCTGCTGCACAACCTGGCGCAGTACCACGACGCTCTAGGCTCATACCGTGCGCAAGACTGGAAGGCCGCACAGGAACTATTTGAATTGCTGGCAAATCAGCAACACGGGGAAGCCCTGTATAACCTGTATTTGAAGCGTATCGCAGCACTTCAAACATCGCCGCCTGGAGACAACTGGGATGGCGTCTTCAATTTGACAGAGAAGTAACCTGGAAACACCATTCATGAACTCCCGTCGCTTCATCCTCGCTGTTTTTCTGACCCTTGGCCTGAGCACTGTGGCAGACCTGGCCCAAGCCCAGCAAACCATTGCCGGCTACGTCACCCGGGTGCGTGGCGACGCAAAGATTGGGCCCGATACCAAGCAGTTATTGAAGATCGGCAGTGCGCTTTTTCTGGGTAACCGCATTGCCACGGGTGCCGATGCGCGTCTGGAAGCGCGCATGAAAGACGGCAGTGTGCTCACCCTGAGCGAGCGCACCGAGTTTTTGATAGAGCAGGTCAACGGCAGCACAGCTGAAGCCAAATCGAGCAACTACGCCTTGCTTAAAGGTGCATTCAGGGCGATCACCGGCACCCCGGATCAGGGTCAACCGGGTTCCTGGCAGGTGCGCACTCCGGTCGCCATCATCGGTGTACGCGGCACCGAACTGTGGGGCGGCCTGAACCTGTTGAACTCGGGCGACGACACCCTGGATGTAGTGATGTTCGAAGGCAAAGGCGTGTACGTGGAAAACACCAAAGGCATTACCGACCTGGACAAGGCCGGTCAAGGCACGACCGTGCGTGGTGAAGCGACAGCGCCCATTGGCGTCGTGCCCTGGGGAGAGAAAAAACTCAACGCTGCCGTTCAGAGCGTGGCCTGGTAGGCCCATGGCGGACAGCGTGAATTAGTCACAAATTAGCGCTAATATGGACGCTTGATTGGCTTCGGCGCAAGTAAAAAGACTGCGTACGAAGTAGCCACCTGTTGCGAGTGACCCATGGACATTCGATCTGCTTCAGTGCCAGAAACCTCCGCACCCGCCCATTCCATGCAGGCGTTTAATGCGGTGCGCCAGTCGAGAATGCGCAGGGTGCTCAGAACTGTTTTGGTGGTGCTCACCAGTGTTGCATTGACCTACATCTTCAAGGGCAACTTGCGAACAGGTGGACTCCTCTTGATTGCGTCACTTGTTCTGATTCCCTCCTACTACTTGAATGAGCGCAAGAAGGTTCACCTGGCTGCGGACATGATGCTGTGGACCCTCACCATCACGTTTGGCTTCCTGGCGCTATTGAACCAGGGTCTCAGAGACACCGCTTTGATGGCCTATCCCGGGCTGCTGGTCTTTGCCATCCTGCTGTGGCGAGACCGCACGCTGTGGGGCCTCATCGCTGGGCAGGTATCCATCGCATTCCTGATCTGGGGTCTGGACGCCAGTGGCCTTCTCATCAGCAGAGTTGAATCTGCCGGGGCCATGCAAATCCTGGATATTGCGGCGGTGGTCGGTCTCACGGCTTTTGCTGCCTGGCTCATTGCCGCAGATCAGAGAAATTACCTGAAAGCTCTGACCCAGGAACATGTCGTGGCCACTACCACCTTGCAAAAGCTGGAACACTCCATTCGCCATGACGCCCTGACTTCCCTGCCCAATCGGCGCGCCGCCACCGAGGCATTGCAGGTGCTTTGCGATCACCCGGTATTAAACGCCCACCCGACTGCCGTTTTGCTGATCAACCTCGACCATTTCAAAAGCATCAACGAGTCCCTGGGCCCGTCGGTGGGGGACGACTATCTCGTTCACCTGTGCAGCCGGATGGAATCATTCATGCAACCCGGCGAGCAGTTGTTTCGCGTGGGTAGCGATGAGTTTTTGTTGGTGGAACAGCAGCACAAAGAGCAAGAGTTCGCCATGGAGCGCGCCCAGCAATGGATTCAAACCATTGCCCAGCCCATCAACCTCTCGGGGGTCGATATCAGCATCACAGCCTCCGCTGGTATGGTGGTATTCCCGATCGATGGAAACACACCCAAAGAGCTGCTGATGCGCGCCGACATGGCCATGCAAGGGGCCAAGGAAGCTGGGCGCAACTCGGTCAGCCGGTACGACGGCGGTGAAGCCGTCGCCCAGACGTCTGACCATCTGCGCATGCTGGCAGACATGCGCAAGGCACTTCTGTCGGGTGAATTCTCCCTGCATTTCCAGCCCAAGTTTCTGCTGAGTACCTCCGAGCTTTGCGGTGCCGAAGTGTTGCTGCGCTGGCGGCACCCCAGCCTGGGCTACGTGTCTCCGGCTACCTTTATTCCCCTGGCGGAGAAGTCGGGCTTCATTGTGGAGCTCGGAAGCTGGGTGTTACAGGAGGCCTGCCGCCAGATTGGGCGCTGGAGGGCCGCTGGCCTGACCGTCCCTCCCATCGCCATCAACGTGTCTATGGTCCAGTTTCGCAGGGGGAATCTGCGCGATCTGGTGTACCGATCGCTGCAGGAGTCGCAAATCCCCGGCTCTGCCTTGGAACTGGAATTGACCGAGTCCCTGCTGTCGGATTCTCTGGTGGTGGTGCAGTCCACACTGGACCAGCTGCGTCGTCTGGGCGTGACTCTGGCGATTGACGACTTTGGTACCGGTTACTCCAACCTGGGTTACCTCAAGCAATTTGAAATTCAGACGCTCAAGATCGACCAGTCGTTTGTGCGCAAGGTATGTACCTCGCCGCCGGACCAGGCCATTGTGAGAGCCATTGTCAACATGGCCACCCAGCTGGACCTCAACACCGTGGCTGAAGGCATAGAAACCGCAGAAGTCGCGCAGATTCTGAAGGAGCTGGGATGCGAGATAGGCCAGGGCTACCTCTGGTCTCCAGCGCTTGCAACTGTCGAGTTCGAGAAGAAATACCTGCAGCAGCCAACAGCGTCCTGACCCCTGGTCCCAAAAGCACGTCCACGGTCATAATCGGCCCTCCATGGCACTTATTACCTTACTTGACGCCCAGCTGGCATTCGGGCACGTTCCGCTGCTCGACCACGCTGATTTTTCACTCGAGACCCAGGAACGTGTAGGCCTGATTGGCCGCAATGGCGCTGGCAAGTCCAGCATGCTCAGAATTCTGGGAGGCATGGAAAAACCCGACGATGGCACCTTGCAGGTGCAAAGTGGCACCCGCGTAGCTTTCGTGGCGCAGGAACCGATTCTGGACGCGGATGCTACAGTTTTTGAAGCAACCCGTGCAGGACTGGCAAGGGTCATCGGCCTGATTGAAGAGTATTGCCAGGGCCACGGCGATCTGGACGCAATGCAAAGCGAGATCGAGGCGCTGGACGGCTGGAACTGGGAGCAGCGCGTCTCAGAAACCCTGCACCGCCTTCATCTGAACCCCGACGCAGTGGTCAACACGCTGTCGGGCGGCACCAAAAAGCGCGTGGCGCTTGCGCAAGCCCTGGTGGCCCAACCCGATGTATTGCTGCTCGACGAGCCCACCAACCATCTGGACCTGGACAGCATCGAGTGGCTGGAAGGTCTGCTGGTGGACTTCAAGGGAAGCATCATCACCATCACCCACGACCGCTCGTTTTTGGACAACGTGGCCACCCGCATCGTAGAACTGGACCGAGGCAAGCTGCTCTCCTACCCCGGCAACTTTGCGGCCTATTTGCTGCAAAAGGAAGAGCAGCTCGCGCAAGAGGCCGTCATCAATGCCAAGGCCGACAAACTGCTGGCGCAGGAAGAGGTGTGGATTCGCAAGGGCGTGGAAGCCCGCCGAACCCGTGCCACGGCCCGCATCGTGCGCCTGGATGAGCTGCGCGCCAAGCGCGAAGCCCGACGCGATGTGGTGGGCAGCGTCAACATGGATGTGAGCAGCGGGGACAAGAGCGGCAAGCTGGTCTCCGAGATGGTGCATGTGAGCAAGTCCTTTGGCGACCGCAAGATCGTGGACAACTTTACGGCCACCATCCTGCGCGGAGACAAAATTGGCCTGCTGGGTCCCAACGGCGCAGGCAAGACCACCTTGCTCAAACTCATACTGGGCGAGCACAAACCTGACCCGGCCCCCGCCAATGCGCCCAAGCCCGAACCTGGCCACAGCCCCTGGGGCACGGTGCGCCTGGGAGCCAACGTCACCGTCGCCTACTTTGACCAGATGCGTAACGCGCTGGACCTGGACGCCACGCTGGAAGACTTCATCAGCCCCGGCTCCGAGTGGATCGAGATTGGCAACCAGAAGAAGCACCGCAAGAGCTACCTGGGCGACTTTTTGTTCTCGCCCGCGCGCGCCACATCGCCGGTGCGCAGTTTGAGCGGGGGCGAGCGCAACCGCCTGTTGCTGGCACGCCTGTTTGCCCGCCCTGCCAATGTGCTGGTGCTGGATGAGCCGACCAACGATCTGGACATCGACACGCTCGAACTTTTGGAAGACCTGCTGCAAAACTACGACGGCACCGTGTTCCTGGTCAGCCACGACCGCACCTTCCTGGACAACGTGGTCACCAGCACCATTGCCTTTGAAGGTGATGCCAAGTGGCGCGAATACGAGGGTGGCGTGAGCGACTGGCTGGTGCAGACCAAACGCGCCAGCGAAATTGCGGCTTCTCAAGGCAAAACTACGGCCAAGCCCTTTAACTACGAGCGCGAGCAGCTACAAAAACAAGAGCAGGCAGTCGCCCAGGTGGCTGCCAGCGCACCTGCTGCGCCACCACCGGCCAAGGCCAAAAAACTCAGTTTCAAGGAACAACGCGAACTCGACGGCTTGCCTGCGGCCATTGCTGCGCTGGAAACCGAGCAAAAAGAGATTGCCGATGCGTTGGCCGATGGCAGCTTGTTTGCCAGTGACAACGCCCGTGCCATGAAGCTCAGCACACGCAACGCGGAAATTGACGACGTGTTGATGGCCGCACTGGAGCGCTGGGAACTGCTGGGCGGCACCGCATAAAGACCATGAACCCCTCTGCTATTCCACCACACGGGCCCGGCGCAAACGCTGCGCAACAGCTCGCCGTGCTGGAATTGCAGTTGCGCGCCAAGCTCGATGCCCTTCCAGACCTGTTCTTTGAATGCGACCTGGAGGGGCGCTACTTCGACTTTCATTCGCCCTTTACCGAGCTGCTGGCCGCGCCAATAGAATCATTTTTGGGCAAAACAGTCACGGACGTGATGCCCAGCGAGACGGCCAGTTGCGTGCTGGCCGGGCTGCAGGAGGCACAGGCGCAGGGCAGTTCGCATGGCAGGCAAATCTGCCTGGAGTTGCCACAGGGTCGGCGCTGGTTTGAACTCTCCATCGCACCCAAGGCGCTACTTGAAGGGGAAGACCAGCGCTTTATCGTCCTCTCCAGAGACATCACCGAGCGCAAGCAGGAAACCGACTTTGAGGCGTCACGCAGTCACGTGCTGGAGATGCTCTCCAACGGTGCGCCCGTGGCATCGATTCTGGAGACACTGGTTCGCGGTGTAGAAACGGTCAGGTCCGTGGGCTTGTGCAGCATTTTGATGCTCGATGAAGCGGGGAAATGCATTGACAGTTGCGTAGCTCCCAGCCTTCCTGATTTTTACAACGCCGCACTCAAGGGGCTGGCCATTGGTCCCGGTGTGGGCTCCTGCGGGACGGCTGCGTTCACAGGGGAACGGGTGGTGGTCGAAGACATTGCCAGCCACCCGTATTGGGCACCCTTCAAGGACCTGGCTGCCAGTGCCGGATTGGGGTCATGCTGGTCACAGCCGATTCGCGTCTCCAGCGGAAAGGTACTGGGCACTTTTGCCATTTACCACTCCAGCTCCTACTGTCCGAGCAGCCAGGACATCGCCATCATTGAAAAATCCGCCCATTTGGCAGCCATTGCCATTGAACGGGGCAAGGACGCCCAAGTACTGCGTGACAGTGAAGCACATTTCCGACTGTTGACGGAAGAGGTCTCGGATGTGGTCTGGAAGCTCGACCGCCACAATGTCTTTACCTACATCAGCCCCGCGGACGAGCGCATGCGGGGGTTCAAGGCATCCGAGGTTGTCGGTCGCCATGTCTTTGCTCTATTCACGCCCGAAGGCATTGCAACCATCAACCGCATCCTGCAGGAACGCAAAGCCGCCAACCTGCATGCCAGTCCAGACTCTGCGGCAGCCTTTGAGGTTCAGCAGCACTGCAAGGACGGCAGCCTTATCTGGACCGAAATCCTGAGCGTTGCCGAGCGCGACAGTGGCGGGAACATCACCGGCTACCACGGCATCACCCGCAACATCACGGCGCAAAAGGTAGCCACCCAGAAACTGCAGTTGGCTGCCAGTGTGTTCAGTCACGCCCTGGAAGGGATCCTGATCACTACGCTCGATGGCACGATCATTGATGTGAACTCCGCTTTCAGCCAGATTACCGGCTACAGCCGCGAAGACGTGCTGGGCCTCAACCCGCGCATACTGAGTTCTGGTCGCCAGGACAAGGATTTCTACACCAGCTTGTTTCTGGAGCTCGGCCAGAGTGGCAACTGGCACGGCGAGGTTTGGAACCGTCGCAAGAATGGCGAGGTGTATGCCCAGTCGCAGACCATCAGCGTGGTTCACGATGCAGACGGCAAACCCCTGCACTATGTGGCATTGTTTTCTGACATCACCCACCAGAAGGCCTACCAGTCCCAGCTGGAACACATTGCGCACTTTGATGCGCTGACCGGTTTGCCCAACCGGGTTTTGCTGGCAGACCGGTTGCAGCACGGCATGACGCAGGCCTTGCGTCGCGGTGAACCGCTGGCCGTGGCGTTTCTGGATCTCGATGGTTTCAAGGCGGTCAACGACCAGCATGGCCACGGCATAGGCGACCAGTTGCTGATTGCGCTGGCCGCCCGCATGAAGATGGCGCTGCGCGACGGCGACACCCTGGCACGGCTTGGCGGCGATGAGTTTGTGGCCGTGCTGGTGGATCTGGAACAGAGAACCGACAGCGTGCCCCTGATCACCCGGCTGCTGGCCGCTGCGGCGCATCCGGTGCACATTGGAGACCTGTGTCTGCAGGTGTCCGCCAGTGCGGGTGTGACGCTGTACCCGCAAGCGCAGGAGGTGGATGCAGACCAGTTGATGCGCCAGGCCGACCAGGCCATGTACCAGGCCAAGCTGGCTGGCAAAAACCGTTACCACCTGTTTGATGCGTCTCTGGACAGCAATATTCGAGGCCAGCACGAAAGCATTGACCACATCCGACAGGCGCTGGAGAGACGCGAGTTCGTGCTGCATTACCAGCCCAAGGTGAATATGCGCACCGGTTCGGTCATTGGTGCCGAGGCGCTGATCCGTTGGCAACATCCACAGCAGGGCCTGCTGCCGCCTTCGGCCTTTTTACCTGTGATCGAAGACCACCCTCTTGCAGTGGAGGTCGGCAATTGGGTGATCGATGCAGCGCTGCAGCAAATGCACCAGTGGCAGGAAAACGGCTTTGAGATGGCTGTCAGCATCAACATCAGCGCCCGCCAGTTGCAACACCCGGATTTCATTGGGCGGCTTGGGGCGTCATTGGCGGCTCACGCGATGGTCGCACCCGAACGTCTGGAACTTGAAATCCTGGAGACCAGCGCCCTGCAGGATCTGGCGCAGATTTCGGAGCTGATCCGTACCTGCGCCACGATGGGCATATCGTTTGCGTTGGACGACTTTGGTACCGGCTATTCGTCGCTCACCTACCTCAAGCACCTTCCGGTCACCATGCTCAAAATTGACCAGAGCTTTGTGCGCAGCATGCTCGATGACACCAATGATCTGGCCATTCTGGAAGGTGTGATCGGTCTGGCATCGGCATTTCGGCGCCACATCATTGCCGAGGGCGTGGAGACTGCCGCGCACGGAACCCTGCTGCTGCAGTTGGGCTGTGATCTGGGGCAAGGGTATGGCATAGCCAGGCCCATGCCTGCAGACCAGTTGCCTGGATGGGCGTCCCAATGGCAGCCTGATCCCAGCTGGAAGTCCCTTAAGCAGATCCGCCGCGAGGACTACCCCATCCTTTTTGCGGGTGTGGAGCACAAAACCTGGAGCCAGGAGATTGAAAACTATCTGTGTGACCACAGAGCAACTCCACCCGACCTCGATGCACTGAAATGCCATTTTGGCCAGTGGTTGTCAGGCGACGGAAGGGCCCGCTTTGGCGACAAGCCAAGCTTCGTCGCTCTCAGCACCCTGCACCAGCAAGCTCACCAGGTGGCGAGGCACCTGTGCGGCCTGCGCAATCAGGGCCAGACACAAGAAATTCAGCAACAGTTAGGGGGGTTGCACTTGGTGCGCGACCAACTGCTGGAGCAAGTGCGCTCCTTGCTGGAAAACCGCTAACGCTCTTTGGCGCAGTGTTCGTTTAGCAACTGCTCGCATACCGCCTGCGCTGCGGCAAAGTCCAGCATATCCATGGCCTGTTTGAGTGGGGCCAAATCCTTGCCCAGCACGGCTCCGAAGCTGCGCTGGATTCGGGTGTGGACGTCCATGGCCAGCATGTCGGAATTCTTGAGCATGGTGATGAGCACCTGCAGATCTTCTTGCAGGCGCACACGATCGACATCGGATGCAGCAGATGCCGCCTGGTCAGCCCCTGCTGGTGCCTGGGCTTGCTGGTAGCGCTGCAACACGGGCACCAGGGCTAGGGCCAAGGCGTCGATGGCTTCACGCAGCGTAGCCACCATGGCTGCAGGTTCGGCGATATCGCCTTCCTTGGCCCGGTGTTCAAGCCGGGCAGCCACGGCAGAGAGGTGGCGCGCACCCACGGTGGCAGCCAGACCTTTGAGGGTATGCAAGGCGCGCGCCGCTTGTACCGGGTCGGCAGCATCGAGGTGGGTTTGCAGTTGCTCAGGCACCTGCACCATCTCCTGCGCAAACGCCTCCAGCACCGATGCGTAAATCGATTCATCCCCACCCACCCTGGCCACGGCACCGGCTACGTCAAGATCGCCGGGTGGGTGTTCGGACGCAGGGGCTTGCGCCTGTCCTGCGGGGGTGGCGGACGGGGGAGTTTGCGCCACCTCCAGCTTGCTGTGCTTGCGCAGCGTGGCGACCAGATGGTCCAGCTCAAACGGTTTGCCCACATGGTCGTTCATGCCTGCGGCCAGGCAGGCCTCACGGTCCGAGGCCATGGCGTTGGCCGTCATGGCAATGATGGGCAGCCAGGACACGCCCAGTCCAAGGCGGATGGCGCGGGTCGCTTCAAAACCGTCCATCACCGGCATCTGCAGATCCATCAGCACCACGTCATAGGCGGGTTGCATGGTGGCCACAGCATCGACACCCAGCTGTCCGTTGTCTACCAGGGTGATGACCGCGCCCTCCTGACTGAGCAGTCCTTGCGCTACGGTTTGGTTGATTTTGTTGTCTTCCACCACCAGAATTCGCATGCCGTTGAGCCGCTTGGGTTTCGCTGGTTTCGCAGTTGCGCCCGGTGTGCCGCCGGAGGTGGCCGCCTGCAGGGCATTTCGACTCTCCTGCACTGCGTCGAAAAGCATGGACGCCGTGACCGGCTTGACCAGAAAGCCGCTGAGAGTGGCCTGCTCCTGCGCATTCTTTTGGGACAGCATGTCACGCCCATGGGCCGTGACCATGAACACCATGGGGGGACGCTGCTTGGAGCGAGCCACGCTTTCCCGAATACGGTGGTTGGTCTGCCATCCATCCATTTCCGGCATTTGCCAATCCACGAACACCACATCAAAGGGCTGGTCTTTTTGCAGACTCTGCTCTACCAGTTCCAGCGCCTGGGCGCCGCTAGTGACCGCATCCACCTGCCAACCCAGGGAGCGGGCCATCGCAGCCAGCAAATCGCAGGCAATGGTGTTGTCATCGACGATCAGCGTGCGCAGTGGGGAAGTCTGTGGTGAGGCGCTGGGCAGTTCCTCTAGCGGTAAGGCCGCCTCACCGGCAGACACGCCCAGTCGCAACTGGAACGAGAAAGTACTGCCTTCTCCAGGTGCACTCTGCAATTGCATTTCACCGCCCAGCAGTCGCACCAGGCGACTGGAGATGGCAAGCCCCAGACCCGTGCCGCCAAAGCGGCGCGTGGTGGAGGCTTCAGCCTGCGAGAAGCCGCTGAAGATATGGGCCTGGTTTTCCGGCGCAATGCCGATGCCGCTGTCCTGCACTGCAAACTCGACCAGCACTTCCTGGGAGCTGCGCTCGATTTCGCGCAGGCGCAACACCACCTCGCCCTGGCTGGTGAACTTGATGGCATTGCCGCCCAGGTTGATTAGTACCTGCTGCAGGCGCATATCGTCGGCCACCAGATGGCGGGGGATTTGGGGGTCGATATCAAACAGGACTTCTATCCCCTTGTTGCCCACGTTGGAGGACAGGATCACCGACAGATCCCGCAGCAAGCGGTCCAGCCGGAACGGCCGGGGGTCCAGCGTCATCTTGCCTGCCTCCACCTTGGAGAAATCAAGAATGTCGTTGAGCAGACCCAGCAGCGAGCGCGCTGCGCCTTCTGTCTTGCCAGCGTAGTCCTGCTGCAAAGAGGTGAGTTCGGTGCTTTGCAAAAGCTTAAGCATGCCCAGAATCGCATTCATGGGCGTGCGGATTTCATGGCTCATGTTGGCCAGGAACTGGCTCTTGGAGCGTGATGCGGCTTCTGCAGCCTCAGTGGCGCGGATGAAGTCGGTCACATCGACCCTAAAGCCCACCTTGTGGCCGTCTGCCAGTCGCGTTTCACTGACCCGCAAGATGCGGCCATCGGCAAGCACTTGCTGGAAGTCCGACTTTGCAAGCCGGTGCTGCTCCAGCCGCTTGGCAATCCAGGTCTCCAGGTCGTCGCCACCCAGGGACTTGCTGTACTGTCCCCGCTGCGCACCGGTACGGATGATGAATTCAAAGGAATTGCCCGGCATCAGCACATCGGCAACCAGTGGGTACATATCGCGGTGGCGCTGGTTGCACAGCACTAACCGGTCATCAGGGTCATACAGCACAAAACCGTCGCTCAAGGCCTCAATGGAACCCAGAAGCAGGGTTTCCATGCGTTTGACTTCCGCCTCAGCCTGCTTGCGTTCATGTACGTCCTGTGCCGAACCCGCCATGCGGACGGCATGGCCCTTGGCATCCCGAAACACTTTGGCTCTTGAGCGGAACCAGCGGTAGCCGTGCAGACGGGTGCGCAGAAGCACTTCCAGGTCCATGGGCTTACCGTGGTGCAACGCCAGTTCGGTAGCCTCCGCAGAGCGCGTCTGGTGGTCCGGATGAACCAGGCCGACAAAATTGGGAACTGTGGCAGGCAACTCTTCGGGCGTCCATCCGAGCATGGCGTAGTAACTCGGCGACCACCACTGCGCGTCGGCAGTGATGTCCATCCAGTCCCACAA